>NZ_JBJMAW010000036.1:0-1118 GCF_046600735.1 Novilysobacter longmucuonensis | reverse complement strand
GCAGTCAAGTTCCAAGTGCATCACCCGGAGCAAGCCCGTCGCGCGCCTTGATGTAGTGCTCGAAATACACTTCGGCCGGCGAACGCCACTGGAGCGTCTTGCGCGGCCGGTTGTTCATCTCCCAGGCAATGGCGTCGAGTTGGCGCTGCGAATGCCCAGACAGGTCCGTTCCCTTGGGCAAATATTGCCGCAGCAGACCATTGGTGTTCTCGCAGATCCCGCGCTGCCATGGGCTGTGGGGGTCGGCGAAGTAGATCGCCAGACCGGTGCTCTCGCTCAGTTGCGCATGCCGCGCCATCTCTTTGCCCTGGTCATATGTCAGGGTCTGACGCAGCTCCTGGGGCAAGGGCGCAAAGGTGCGGCGAAAGCCTTCCAGCACGCCCAGCGATGTGGTGTCCTCGACCTTGGCCAGCATCAGGAACAGGCTGTAACGGCAGACCAGCACGCCCACCGCCGAGCGGTTGTAGGCACCCACGATGAGATCGCCTTCCCAGTGGCCGGGCAACAAGCGCTCGTTGGCTGCCGGCGGGCGCAGGTGGATGCTGGGCAGATCGGGCAGATGGCCGCGCGCATCGGTGCCGGCGGCCTTGCGACCGCGTCGAGTGCGGCCACGGCGCAGCAGGCTGATCACCTCGCGCTTGAGCTGGCCGCGCGGCATGGCATGGATCGCGGTGTAGATGGTTTCGTGAGACACGCGTAGCCAGGGCCGGTAGGGATACAGAGCCCGGAGTTTGGCCGCCACCTGCTCGGGTGACCAGCGCCGCTGCAGCAGGCGCTCGACCCGGCGCCACAAAGCGGTGCCTGGACGAAACTTGCGCACCACACGTGGTTGCCCGCGCAAGCGTGCGGCGCGCTGGCCCGCGCGAGTCGCGTCATAGCCCGTGAGCAGGCGCGGCCGACCAAACTTGCGGGCCCCTGGTCTGTGATGGCCATTGCGCCGCAATTCGCGCGCAATCGTGCTGGAGGCGCGATCGAGCACGCGGCTGATCTGCCGTCCGCTGGCACCTTGCGCGTTCATCACCATGATCACGCCGCGCTCTTCGGCGCTGAGGTGTGCGTAGTGCTGGCCCATTGCAAGTTCTCTTTGCCAAGTGATGCACTTGAGCTTAGAGACCGCC
>NZ_JBJMAW010000035.1:0-1179 GCF_046600735.1 Novilysobacter longmucuonensis | reverse complement strand
CCTAACGCCTTATGTCTTTGAACTTCCGTAGCCTAGAGGTCGAGAGCCCGGTGTGCGCGCCCGATAACGCCTCGGTGTCAGCAGCACCGTAACTCAGCAGGGGCCGCACACCGGGAGCTCACTTCCAAACGCCCGAACAGTTGCGCGAGTAACACTCGCACCGATAAGCGTGGGCTGGAGGTGAGGCGCTCTCGACGTTTCCTACTCTAACGGAGGTGGGCATGACTGCGGTGGGCATCGATGTCAGCAAGGCCATGTTGGACCTGGCGTTCAACGACGCGACAAAGGTCCACCGCTTCCACAACACCCCGGCCGGAATCCGCCGTCTCGTCGAGCTGCTGCGTGCCCGCCCCGGTGTCCGGATCGTGGTGGAGGCCACCGGTGGCTACGAGGAAGCCGTGCTCGAGGTCTGTGCCGAGGCCGGGCTTTGGATTGCCCGGATCAACCCGCGTCAGGCCCGGGACTTCGCCCGTGCGGCCGGCCAGTTGGCCAAGACAGACAACCTGGACGCCCGCATGCTGGCGGAAATGGCGGCGGTGTTCCATGCGCGGCTGCGTCGGCATGTGCCCGCGGAGCCTTGGCAGGCCGAGCTGAAGTGCTGGTTGCGACGCCGGCGCCAGATCGTGGACAACATCCAGCGCAATCGCCAGCAGATGGCGTTGACCCTGCCAGCGATCCGCTTGCTGGTGAAGAAAACACTGGTATCTCAACAACGGGAGTTGGCGGCTGTCGATGCGGCCTTGAAGTCGCTTCTGCAGGCGCACACCAGTCCGGCGCTGAGCTCGACCAAGGGTTTGGGTCCGGTGTTCCAGACCACCGCATTGGCGTTGCTGCCGGAACTGGGGCTGCTGAGCCGTCAACAGATCGCCAAGCTGGTTGGGGTCGCACCCCTCAACCGCGACAGCGGCAAGAGCCAGGGCAAACGCCAGATCTACGGAGGCCGCTCCGAAGTACGCGTGGCGCTCTACATGGCGACGCTGTCGGCGGTGCGCTGGGACCCGACCATGCGGGCGCACTACCAACAACTACGTGCGAGAGGGAAGCTCGCGAAGGTGGCCCTGGTCGCGTGCATGCGCAAGCTGTTGACGATCGTCAACGCCCGCCGTCGAGACGAACTGCAGCGCGTGGATGTGATTGCCTGCGCCGCCTGATTGGGGGCGTTCTCAAGACAGTTGCTGA
>NZ_JBJMAW010000034.1:0-1206 GCF_046600735.1 Novilysobacter longmucuonensis | reverse complement strand
CGACGTCCCCCCGCTTTTGAGTAGCACGGCGATCTGGAGTCCAATCCCCAACGACAAGGAGATTGGACGTGAAGAAGCGCTTTTCCGAAGAACAAATCATCGGCTTTCTGCGTGAGGCGGAAGCCGGCCTGCCGGTCAAGGACCTGTGCCGGCGGCACGGCTTCAGCGAAGCCTCGTACTACCTGTGGCGCAGCAAGTTTGGCGGGATGAGCGTGCCCGATGCCAGGCGGCTGAAGGAGCTGGAAGCGGAAAACACCCGACTGAAGAAGCTGCTGGCCGAGCAGGTGTTCGAGAACGACCTGATCAAGGACGCCCTGCGAAAAAAGTGGTGACCGCACCGGCGCGCAGGGCGCTGGTGCGGGACTGGATCGACCGGGGCATGAGCGAGCGCCGGGCGCTGGCGGTGGTGCGCATGAGCGCCAGTGCCTTGCGCTATGCGCCGCGTCCGGACCGCAACGTCGAGCTGCGGGCGCGGATCCTAACGCTGGCACAGCGGCACAAGCGCTACGGCGTCGGGATGATCTATCTCAAGCTCAGGCAGGACGGGATGCTCGTGAATTACAAGCGCGTCGAACGGCTGTACCAGGAGGCAAAGCTGCAGGTGCGGCGACGCAAGCGCAAGAAGGTGTTGCCGGGCGAGCGCCAGCCGCTAGTGCGGCCGACGGCGGCCAACCAGGTCTGGTCGATGGACTTCGTGTTCGACCGCACCGCGGACGCCCGAGTGCTGAAGTGCCTGACGATCGTCGACGATGCGACCCACGAGGCGGTGGCGATCGAAGTCGAGCGGGCGATCTCGGGACATGGTGTGACCCGGGTGCTTGATCGGTTGGCGCAAAGCCGCGGCCTGCCGCAGGTCATCCGCACCGACAACGGCAAGGAGTTCTGCGGCAAGGCCATGCTGGCCTGGGCGTTTGAGCGCGGCGTGCAGCTGCGCCTGATCGAGCCGGGCAAGCCGAATCAGAATGCTTACGTCGAGTCCTTCAACGGCAGGTTCCGCGATGAGTGCCTCAACGAGCACTGGTTCACCCACCTGCTCCACGCACGAACGGTCATCGAAACCTGGCGCCGGGAATACAACGAGGAGCGACCGAAGAAAGCGCTTGGCGGGCTGACCCCGAGCGCCTACGCCGAGCAGCTGGCAGCCGATACCACTACGATGAACCCCGGACTCTAGATAGCCCCGCTACTGAAGGCGGGGGGACGTCG
>NZ_JBJMAW010000033.1:0-2076 GCF_046600735.1 Novilysobacter longmucuonensis | reverse complement strand
GCAGCACGCCGCCGGGCTGCCCGAGGCGCGGCGCCCGCAGCGGGTGCTGTCGCGCGACTGGTGGGTCTACAGCTTCACCCAGCTCGCGCGCGCCGGCCGCGGCGAAGCCGAAGCGGCGGCGCCGGAGCCGGCCAGCCCTGTCATCACGTTCGAACGCGGCGCCGATGACGAGCCAGACATGCCCGTCGCGGACGGCAGCGGCGCGCATAGCAGCGCCGCGGTCGCGACGCCCGGCGATGCACGCTTCTCCGGCAGCCGCTTCGGCAACGTGCTGCACGAGGCACTGGAGCATGTCGACTTCGCCACCTGGTGCGACTGGCGCGACGATGCACCACCGCCCGGCCAGGCAGCGCCACTGCGCGATGCGCTGCGCGAAGCGGGTTACGCCGAGGGCGAGCTCGACGAGGGCGTCATGCAGCTGGCGGGGCTGATCGGGCGCACGTTGACCGTCGCCCTGCCCGAAGGCGCACGCCTGTGCGATGTGCCATTGCAGGCGCGGCGCGCCGAGATGGAGTTCCACTTCGCGCTGCAGCCGACCGACGTCGATGCGCTGCTGGCGACGCTGCATGCCCACGGGGTGGTGCCGCAACGCCATGCCTTCGGTGCGCGGCACCGGCTCGAAGGCCTGATGACCGGCAAGATCGACCTGGTTTACGAACACGCCGGCCGCTACTACGTGCTCGACTACAAATCCAACCGTCTGCCGGGCTATGACGCCGCCACCCTGGAGCGTGCGATGGCCGACAGCGAATACACCCTGCAGGCGCTGATCTACACCCTCGCGCTGCACCGCTGGCTGCGCTTCCGGCGCGGGGCCGAGTACGACTACGCGCGCGATTTCGGCGGCGTGCGCTACCTGTTCTGCCGCGGCCTGGACGCGCAGGCGCAGCCCTCGTCCGGCATCCACTCGCACACGCCGGCGCCGGCGCTGGTGGACGCACTCGACGCCCTGTTCGGCGCACGTGGAGGCCGCGCATGAGCCTGCTCGATGCGCTGTACCGGCACGGCGGGCTGCGTGCGCTCGATCATGCGCTGGGCCAGAGCCTGCGTCGGCTGGACCGCTCCGAACGGGGCAGCGACGATGGCCGCGCTGGCGATTCGGTGCTCGCCGCCGCCGCGCTGGCCTCCTGCGCCATCGGCCAAGGCCATGCCGCGTTCGATCCGGCGCGCCCACAGGCGCTGCTCGATGCCGCGGTCGACTGGCCCGCACCGCAGGCCTGGCTGGATGCGCTGGGCGGTTCGCGCTGGGTCGGCACGCCCGGGCCGGCCGAGGTCGCCCCGACCGATGTGCCGCTGGTGCTGGAAGCCGGGCTGCTGTACCTGCGCCGCTACCGCGAGTACGAGCGCCGCTTGGCCGCCGGGCTGCAGCGGCTGGCCGCGCAGTCGCCGGCGTGCTCGGACCCCGCCGCACTGGCACCGCTGTTCGCCGCGCTGTTTCCGGGTGCGGCCGCGGGCGCCGGTGACCAGCAGGCACGCGCGGCGGCGCAAGCGGGTGACCAACAGGCACGCGCGGCGGCCTTGGCGCTGCGCCGCGCGCTGCTGCTGGTCACCGGCGGGCCCGGCACCGGCAAGACCACCACCATTGCGCGATTGCTGTTGCTGCTGATCGCCCAGGCACGCGACGCCGGTAGCGAACCCCCGCGCATCGCGCTGGCCGCGCCGACCGGCCGCGCCGCCGAGCGCATGGCCGGCAGCCTGCGTCACGCGATCGACGGCCTGCGCGAGGTGCCGGGCATCGATGCGGGCCTGTGCGAGGCGCTGCCGGCGCAGGCGCGCACGCTGCACCGTCTGCTCGGCACGATCCCCGACAGCCCGCACTTTCGCCACGACGCCGAGCATCCGCTGCCGTTCGAGGTGATCGTGGTCGACGAGGCCTCGATGGTCGACCTGCCGCTGATGTGCAAGCTGGTCGAGGCGGTGGCCGATGGCGCGCGGCTGGTCCTGCTCGGCGATCCCGACCAGTTGCCGTCGGTCGAGGCCGGCGACGTACTCGCCGCGATCGTGGCCGCGGCCGGGCCGGACGACGCATGGCCGCCGGCGCTCGCCGCGGAGCTCGCGCCGTTGCTGCCGGACGCC
>NZ_JBJMAW010000032.1:0-2503 GCF_046600735.1 Novilysobacter longmucuonensis | reverse complement strand
GGGGCGGCGCGGACTGGCTCGCGCCGGACTGCGCCGGGCCGGACTGCTGCGCGGGGCCGGAGTCGCTGGAGCCGGATGGGGCGGCCGACGGTGCGTCGGCCTTGCTGGCGCGCGGCTTTCGCACGCGCTTTTCGGCGGTATCGCCGGCGTCGGGGGTGTTATCGGACAAGCGTGGATTCCTCGCTAAGCGGCGAGCGCTCGCAGTGGCGAGCGGAACGTCGGGGACGTGGTTGATCAAGAAGGGGTGCGGCGCCTGAAACACGCCGGTTTCATGAAACTAGCACCGCTGTTGCGCGGCAGCAAGCGATTCCGGCGCGGGGCGTTCACGATCGATGCTCGCTGCTGCAGGCCTCCGGGTTCTTCTGTAGGAGCGGCTTCAGCCGCGAACCAGAACCGGCGCGAGCGGCCAAGCATCAGATCGCGGCTGAAGCCGCTCCTACAGAAGGCGAACGCGCGCCCGGCAAACAACCGGCTTGCCACAAGGCGCGCTGCCTCGGATCGCCGCTTCAGAGCGCCTTGTCGATCATCTGGCCGAGCTGGGCTTTGCCGACCGCGCCGATCTGGGTGGCCTGGACCTGGCCGTCCTTGAACAGCAGCAGCATCGGGATCGAGCGCACGTGGTACTTCATCGCGGTGTTGCGGTTGTGGTCGACGTTGAGCTTGGCGATCTTGACCTTGCCCGCATAGGTTTCGGCCAGCTCGTCCAGCGCCGGCGCGATCATCTTGCACGGGCCGCACCATTCGGCCCAGAAGTCGACCAGTACCGGCTCGGACGACTGCAGCACGGCGCTGTCGAAATCGGCATCGCCGACATGCATCACTTTCTCGCTCACGGGGCTCTCCTGCGGGGGCGGCGCGCGGTGGGTGCCGGGTGGCCGGCGTTCGATCGGTGGCCCGGGTTGGTACGGGTCGGCCGGTGCCGCGCGGTTATAAGGAAGGGGTTGCGTTAAACTGGGGCGTTTCGCGGCGGCTTCAAGGGCGCTGCGCCTGCGGTCAGGACGAAAATCTGGCCGACCCCGGCAGTCTGCTTCGGCGACGCCACCCACGCAAGCGCGGCCCCATACGACCTGCGCCGCGCGCGTCCTCCCTGACTGAGAAGTCCCCGACCGGAACGTATGCCCGTATGAGCGACAAGCCTCTCACCGATATCACCTTTTCCTCGTTCGACCTGCACCCGACCCTGCTGGCCGGGCTCGAATCGGCCGGTTTCACCCGCACCACCCCGATTCAGGCGATGACCCTGCCGATCGCGCTGACCGGCCGCGATGTCGCCGGCCAGGCCCAGACCGGCACCGGCAAGACCCTGGCGTTCCTGGTGGCGGTGATCAACCGCCTGCTGATCCGCCCGGCGCTGGCCGACCGCAAGCCCGAGGACCCGCGCGCACTGATCCTGGCGCCGACCCGCGAGCTGGCGATCCAGATCCACAAGGATGCGGTCAAGTTCGGCAGCGAGCTCGGCCTTAAGTTCGCCCTGGTCTACGGCGGGGTCGACTACGACAAGCAGCGCGAGCTGCTGCAGCAGGGCGTCGACGTCATCATCGCCACCCCGGGCCGCCTGATCGACTACGTCAAGCAGCACAAGGTGGTGTCGCTGCACGCCTGCGAGATGTGCGTGCTGGATGAAGCCGACCGCATGTTCGACCTGGGCTTCATCAAGGACATCCGCTTCCTGCTGCGGCGCATGCCGATCCGCACCGAGCGGCAGACCCTGCTGTTCTCGGCCACGCTGAGTCACCGCGTGCTGGAGCTCGCCTACGAGCACATGAACGAGCCCGAGAAGCTCGTGGTCGAGACCGAGTTCATCACCAATGCCAAGGTCCGCCAGCAGGTGTATTTCCCCGCCGACGAGGAAAAGATCCCGCTGCTGCTGGGCCTGCTGTCGCGCAGCGAGGGCGCGCGCACGATGGTGTTCGTCAACACCAAGGCCTGGGTCGAGCGCGTCGCGCGGGCGCTGGAGCGCGGCGGCTACAAGGTCGGCGTGCTTTCAGGGGATGTGCCGCAGAAGAAGCGCGAATCGCTGCTGGCCAAGTTCCAGAAGGGCCAGCTGGAACTGCTGGTCGCGACCGACGTCGCCGCGCGCGGCCTGCACATCGACGGCGTCAGCCACGTCTACAACTACGACCTGCCGTTCGATGCCGAGGACTACGTGCACCGCATCGGCCGCACCGCGCGTCTGGGCGCCGAGGGCGATGCGATCAGCTTTGCCTGCGAGCGCTACGCGATGAGCCTGCCGGACATCGAGACCTTCATCGAGCAGAAGCTGCCAGTGTCGGCGGTCGATGCTGACCTGCTGGTCTCGCTGCCGCGCAAGCCGCGGGTGCCGGTCGAGGGCGAGAGCGGCGAGGAGGAAAGCATCGGCGCGATCTTCAAGGAAGCGCGCGAGCAGCGTGCGGCCGACGAGGAGCGCCGTGGCGGCGGTCGCAGCGGCAGTGGCGGTCGCGCTGGCGGCGGCCGCGGCGAAACCAGCCGCGGGCCGCGTCGCCCGCGCAGCGATGCGCCCCGC
>NZ_JBJMAW010000031.1:0-2904 GCF_046600735.1 Novilysobacter longmucuonensis | reverse complement strand
GATTTGTTCTTCGGAAAAGCGCTTCTTCACGTCCAATCTCCTTGTCGTTGGGGATTGGACTCCAGATCGCCGTGCTACTCAAAAGCGGGGGGACGTCGCTGCGATCAAACTAAGAACAAGCAGTGCAAACCACATTGTGCATCTCCTTATGAACGGATCGAAGGTACTACAAGATTGATGCATCACGGAGTGCCTGTTCTGACATATCTCCGGCGCCGGCTATCTCACGCTCAATCAGATACCTGGGTCATCATATTTCTCCTGAGTTGCCAAATCGCGCCGGGGTGGGGCCTAACGCCTGAATTAAGCCGAGCCGAACGTGCCTGGCGCAGGGCGACATCGGCACCGGTGAACCACTCCGGGCTTCAGTAGCACGGAAACTGAAAATCTGCACACGCACCGTGTCCACTGCAGCGGCTGGTTAGACCGGAGAATCGGGTTTGCTCACCCGGGAAGGGGTAGCCGCGCGCGGCCGGCGATGACGTGCCGCCCCTGGAGGATCAGCTCCGTGATGAGCAGCGGAACCGCCCAGCAAGCCCAGCTGGCAACGGCGATCCGCTCCTGTAGCGTGCCGACTTCATACGCGCCCATAACATCGAGAATGATCCGGAACAACACGAATCCAAACGTTACGACGTAGCTCCGGATCATCCACTCGCGGTGCTGCGCGATGAGCCGGCGCCGGATCGCAACCAACGCCAGGCTCGTCGTTCCAGCCCACGCCAGCGAGAGGCCGCCGATCCCCAACCGGAAGTTGATGCTGTGGTCGCGCAGGATGAGAAGCGCCACGGCACACAACACGCTCGCCGCTACGGAAGCGACATAGGTGCGTCCCACCCATCGGTGCACCGTGAGGTTGTACCGCCGCAGCCCCGACCAGAACTGAAACGGTCCTACCATCAGCGCGATGATGCCGAAGAGCACATGCAGAAAGACGAGCGGCGCCAAGCTCCACCGGCTGCCGTATACGGCAGCGTCGAGCGTGAGGTAACGGGCGGCCCACATGGCGACATAGTAGCTTCCGACAACGAGCGCAGCCGCGGGCAGGACCGCCTGCATGCGTGGGAATCGGCGGGCGATCTCGGCCGCTGCCTCTTGTGGAGCGGCGGGCACTATCACGGCGCCAGCGGCATCATACGTTTCGTCGCGCATTGCATCCTCCTTGTCTCAGTGATTGCTCACCAGGGACGCCTTCATGTCCGACAGCCGTTCACATCGGTTGCGGTCTAACGCCTGAATTAAGCCGACCCGCAACGTGCCAGTCGGTGAGTTGCTGCAATGGAACAACGACACATTTGAACGAAGCGACGAAGCGGGCTCGGCTTGAATGAATTGTTAGGGTCCAATGCACGCGCCCCGCGGCCTAGAACCAACGCCTGACGCGGCGAGTGTACTGCTGCCAAGCCGCACCATGCGTCCGGGCCAGCCAAGGCTCCTCACCGAGCACCACGCGAAGGTGGAAAGCGATCCCGACGGTGAACGCATAGGCCAACAAGCCAACCGAACCGAACAAGACGGCCCAACCCAGCAGGACGACGAGGACGCACACGTACATGGGATTGCGGCTGTAGCGGTACAGACCGACGACCACCAGCGTTTGCGGAGGCGCCCACGGAGCAAGCGTGCCCCTGCCCGATACGTAGAAGTCTCGGACGCACCACAACAGACCGAAGGTGCCGAGGGCTATTGTTGCCAAGCCGTACGGCCAGCGGAGTGCTTGACCCGTAAGGCACACCCATGCGCCAGGCACCAGGTACGCAAAGCTGCCTGGCAGCGCGACAAACGCAATGGTGGCCCTCGTGAAGATGGGTGCGAGCCCTAACTCCTGAATTAAGCCGAGCCGCAGCGCGCAAACCGATGTTGCGGTTGAGCAACGACACATTCGATTGAAGCGACGAAGCGGGTTCGGCTTGAATGAATTGTTAGGCCTCAGCCGGCTCATGTTGAGCGCCGAGCACGGCAGCAAGATTGCGGTAGGCCTTGATCTCAATGACGTTGTTGCTGGGATCACAGAGCAGCATCTTGCCATGCTCGTGCGCGGTGCCCGTGCCAGAGACGGTGGGTCGCCGCAGGAAGATGCAGCCTTGTCTCTCGAGCTTGGCTCCCAGCGCTATCCAATCTTGCCAAGGCAAGATAGCTCCGAAGTGGCGCACACCGTGCTGGTCTGGAGGTAGCACCTCACTCGGCCGGTTATGCAGCGTGAGCTGGTGCCCGAACAGCAGTATATCCGCCCAATCGCCGTTATCTCGACCGACCGTGGCATCAAGAGCTTCACAGTAGAAGCTCTTGGCCGCAGATAGGTCCAGGACCGGGAATGACAGGTGGAAGATAGGTCGGTCCACAGCACTTTTTCCTGAGGCCTAACGCCTGAATTAAGCCGAGCCACGAAGTGCCTTCGGCTTGAATAAATTGTTAGGCGCCGGGCGAGGTTGCATGCGCCATACACTCTTTTAGGTAACTCACTACGGCAGCCTTGCTAAGGTTACTCGCATCCGGGGATAGAACGTAGCCTTTCTTGACTGGCGAGTTCTCAAAATAACGCAGGGGTGAAGCCTTTCCGGACTCGATCAGATATGAGCAACGATGCTTCGATAGCTTGAAGGCGAATCCGGCGGGTGTAAGCGACGCGCAAACTTTCATGTTCGAGTACAACGCGGCACCGCCAAAGAAATGCTTGCACACTAGACCAGAGAAGCCCGACAGCTCGCCGGCGACCAGTGCTTCCAGATCGTTCAAGTACGGTTGTGCCACGACTGCTCCGAAATGGGCGCCTAACGCCTGAATTAAGCCGAACCGCGAAGCGGTTGGGACTTCATCCGTTTTTATTGACACCGATGTTTTATCACGCCGACAACTCGAATTGCACCGGTGATTGGAACCCAAGGCTGGAGTGCAATCGCTGTC
>NZ_JBJMAW010000030.1:0-3675 GCF_046600735.1 Novilysobacter longmucuonensis | reverse complement strand
TGCTGAGTTACGGTGCTGCTGACACCGAGGCGTTATCGGGCGCGCACACCGGGCTCTCGACCTCTAGGCTACGGAAGTTCAAAGACATAAGGCGTTAGGACTCGGGGGAGACTATGTCGGTGGCCGTCAACGAAGAGCTGCTCAAAAAGATCGCCTTAGCCGGAGAGATCAGTGGGCCCGACTTGATCGGCCAAGTTCCTCGCAAAAGTGGCACATACGTGGATTTCTACGGCTTGGGAGCAATGATCCAATCCGGGTACATCGCCGCAAACACCGAGCCAGGTACGCCGTTCGGTCGCACCACGCGAGAGAGTGCGGCGTTACTCTGCCAAATAAGCCTCACGCCCGGGGAGTCATTTTTCTACGGTGAGGTTCCATGGGATGCGTGGGACGCGGGCCCGGTGGCGTTCTTTATTACGGGCGCAGGCGTTCTTAAGCTTGAAGAACTCGACGCAAAAAGGTCCGCCAAACGGCAGAAGCGCATGGATTACGTCATTTCTGCACTCGTCGCTGTTCTTGCCGCCGCGCTTACAAGCACCGCGGCCCACCTCTACGCACTGGATCGCGAGTCGCTGGATAAACAGGTAGCCCCAAAAGCCCGAGCCGAGTCCTAACAATTCATTCAAGCCGAGCCCGCTTCGTCGCTTCGTTCAAATGTGTCGTTGTTCCATTGCAACAACTCACCGGCTCGCACGCTGCGGGTCGGCTTAATTCAGGCGTTATGCCCCTCTGAGAGAACCCCGCTTATGAGTGCCCGCATTGGCCAGATCATCGAGGTTGTTGAGGAGGTCCGGAGCAATTGCCGAGGCGCTTCACCTAGCGTTCCAATCACGCAGATTCGCATTAATGCTGTTCGTTCCGTCGCCGCTAGGCGCAGCATCACAACCAATAGCGTCGCTGACAAGTTCATTCGCCAACTAAGCCCGGATGTTTTGTCCACTACGCAATTTGACAGTCTATTGCAAGGTTGGCTCGTCGCCGGCTCAACGGAACTGCGAGATATTGCTCTTAAACACGCTATTGATTCACGCGACAGACAACTGATTGCCAGCGCATTTCATATAGCTTCACCACAAGACACGCTGCTCTCTGAGGAGTTTGGCCTAGACGCTGCCGATGCAACCTTTCAAGAGGGCCGCGAAAAGCTGAAGATCCACTTGGCCAAAGAGCGCAACCGCCACTTGATCTCACTCGCCAAGGAGCTCTGGCGGCGCAACGGTGAGCTCAAGTGCTCAATCTGCTCGTTTTCGTTCTCCTCTGCCTATGGCGAGGCTGGAGATGGGTACATTGAGGCACATCACACCACGCCAGTCTCCGAGCTAGCGGAGAACACTATTGTCCGCCCCACCGACTTGGCTCCGGTTTGCTCAAATTGCCATGGCATCATCCATAGGCACCGCCCTTGGCTGACCATTGAGCAAATGCAAGCTATCGTTGCCAGGCATGCAAGGGCCGGGGCATAACAATTCATTCAAGCCGAACCCGCTTCGCGGGTCGGCTAAATTCAGGCGTTAGGTCTCTCAGGCAGCAGCAAGATTTCCCCAATGAACCACGAGGAGGTTATATGCGCGTTCTAGCCATTGGAACTTCAGCTATGTGCATTGTCATGGCCTTCTTTGCTGGCACCAGCTACGGGGCCAGTCAAGCAAAGTCAAAGGTGACAAACCTGCTGCAAGACTCTCTGAGTGAAAAATTCACCCCCGGGCGTGAGGTGCTTGTAGACCTAGTTGAAATTCCCCCAAACAGCCAGCTTGATCGGCATTGGCATCCTGGCGAGGAATTTCACTACTACCTTGAGGGCGATCCTGAGATCTCCATTGAAGGCAAAGGTCTTATTCGCCCTCCCCTCGGTACCGTTGGGCATGTCACGTTTGAGACACTACATCGCGCGGGTGCGGGCAAAGCCGGCGCCAAGATTCTGGTCTTTCGCGTGCATACCAAGGGGAAGCCGTGGCGCTACCTTGAGAACGAACAGGATGAAGGTCATGACGCAGTTCGTAAGTAATCGCGGGAGACCTAACAATTCATTCAACCCGATGCCGCTTCGCGGCACGGGTTAATTCAGGCGTTAGGCCCGCGTGGAGCATCCGCAGACACCCGACGGTCGATACATGGTGGTTCGCGGCCGCCTCTGGCGGGTTGCGAATCCGCATCTCTCGCCAGAGGAGCGCGAGTCACTGGTTAGCGCACTCATGGCCGCACGGCGGCAAGTCAAAGCCGCGATGGCAGCCGCCGATCCAGGTGCATTGGCAGCGGCGCGCAGCTCCGTCAACGCCGCGAAAACGTCGCTTGGGGAGCGCGGACCTGTCTGGTGGCATGATGGGGCCAAGGACTTCAATCGCCACCTAGTCAAGAACACGCCGTATCGGCAGTGGTACGAGCAGCTCGTGGGGCCGCCGGCCTAACAATTCATTCAAGCCGAACCGCTTCGTCTCTCGGTTCAATGTTGTCGTTGCTGGCATTGCGTCAGCTCCCGATCCCCGCGTTAGCGGGTCGGCTTAATTCAGGCGTTAGGCCACTGATCGTTGCGAATGAGCATGGGGTCAACACTAAGGAGGAGCTAGCGATGTCGACAATTGGTGCGGTGGCAGAACTCTGGAGGTTCCCTGTCAAGTCTATGCAAGGCGAACAACTCGGAGAGGTAAGGGTAACTGAGCGAGGGGTTTTGGGTGACCGTGCATACGCGCTCATCGATGCCGAAACAGGCAAGGTGGCGAGCGCGAAGAGCGTGAAGATGTTTCCGGACTTGTTGGCCTGTCGAGGCTCATTTGTCGAGTCGCCTCGGGTCGAGCGCGAAGTACCTCCAGTGCGGATCGATCTGCCGAATGGCAGATCGGTAAGAAGCGATTCCGGCGAAGTCGACCGCATGCTATCGGCATACTTTCGACGAGATGTCAGACTGGCGCAGGTTGCGCCGGATGCTTTCACCATCGACCAGTACCATCCCGACGTAGAAGGCGCAGACCCTGGGGGCAACAAAGACACGGTTGTCGCGCAGAAGCTCGGAGCGGCTCTTTTCGCCGAGCTCGGCATGGAGTCCCCGGTCCCCGCCGGCGCCTTCTTCGATGTATTTCCCCTCTCGGTCATGACGACGTCCGCACTCGCACGGCTGAACGAACTGAGGCCACAGAGCCGCTTCGAGCAGCGCAGGTTCCGCATGAATGTGATCGTCGCGACCGAGCAGCCTGGGTTCATCGAGAACGACTGGGTCGGCCATGCGCTCGGGCTTGGCGACGAGACACGGATCAACGTGGCGCTGCTGGATCCTCGATGCGTGATGACGACCCTTGCGCAGGAAGGTCTACCCCAGGATATCGAAGTTCTGCGGACGCTCGTTCGCCACAATAGGATGCAAGTCGGCAATCTCGGTCAGTTCCCCTGCGCCGGCGTGTACGCCGTGGTCGCTGCGCCGGGCACAGTGCGAATCGGTGACCGCGTGACTATTTCCTAATGGGACTTCGCGATAGCGCGGCCCAATCCATCGCTCCAGCGGACGCGCCGTCGGTTCAAGCGGTCAGTTGCTCGCATGCGGGTGTCGCTGGCACAGTGGCGGCCTAACAATTCATTCAAGCCGAAACGGAACCTCATCCGATTTTGTTGACACCCTCACCTAACGAGAGGTGTCAGATGGCCAAGCCCGGTCTTCGCAAGATCCATCGCTACAGCGACGAGTTC
>NZ_JBJMAW010000029.1:0-5095 GCF_046600735.1 Novilysobacter longmucuonensis | reverse complement strand
GCCGGCGCCGGCGCCGGCGCCGACGCGCCGGCACCGTCGGCCGCGGCGACGTTCCATGACAGCGGCGGCAGCGCCGCGGTGCGCGCGCTGCCCGCACGCACGTCCCACCACGGCAGACGCATTCCGCCCAGCTCCACCTCGCCGGCGTGGCCCGGCACCAGCGAGAACCGGCGCGTCAGCTTCACCCGCGGGCGGCCGTTGACGAAACTCTCGTCGGCCTGCACCGGTTCGGCGAACACCTGCACGCCGTCGATCGCCGGCAACTGCAGCTCCGGCATCTGCGCGGCGGTGGCGCCATCGGCGGTAACCTCGATGGTCAGCGTGGCGGCGGCGCCGACGCGCAGGTCCTGCGGGGTGGACTGGTATCTTAATTGCAGGTCATGCAGCGGCAGCCACGGCTGCGCTGCGCCCGCCGGGACCGGACGCACCTGCAGGAAACGCGGCGGCGCCTGCGCCTGCAATGCATCGCCGCGGCCGCCGAAGAAGTCATCGAACATGCCCGCCGCACCGCGGCCCTCGAAGCTCGCGCCGGGGATCGTCAGGGTGCCGCTGCGTTCGGGAATCAGCTGGTAGCGTCGCTCCACGACGTTGTAGCGCCGCCCGCCGATCTGCCGGGTGTACTGCGCATCGTTGCCGACCCGCTGCAGCGAGGCGCCCTCGGGTGCGGGCTGGTCGATCTGGCCGGAGATCAGCGGCACTGCCGAGTACAGCCGCACCACCCAGCCGACCGCCTGCTGCACGTAGGGGTCGGCATCGTCGGCTTCGCTCTCGATGAACACCGCATCGCCCGCGCGCGCCGGGGTGCGCGTGGCCGCAGGGGCCACCACCAGCGACAGCGGCTGGGTGCGCTCGCCTCCGACATCGAGTGCGGGAATGGTCAGCACGCCCTGGCGCAGTGGCCGCAATGCCACGGCGTGCAGCGTGCGTTCGACCCGGCGGCCGTTGCTCAATTCGAGCTGGCGCCGGCTGGTATTGCCGGTGATGCGGAAGTCGCCGCGCAACGGCGTGTAGTCCGGTGCGCCGGAAAGCGCCGAGGTGGTTTCGACGTTGAGCGTGACCGTCTCGCCCAGCGCGATCCGGTCGCGGTCCAGCCAGGCGCGCGGCTGCGCCGATGCCTCCGCGCCGAAGCCCGACAACAGCAGCAGGACGCAGCACTGCAGTGCACGGATGACTGGGGACGGCGACATGGCGATCATTCTCCCGGGCCGCCGCGCAACTGGCGGCGCTCGTATTCGATGCGGAACTTCTCGCGCAGCAGGCCGCCCGGGTCATCGGGCACACGCTGCAGCCAGGCTTCGTTGGCGAGCCGGCTCTCACGCTCGGCTGCGGTTTCCGGTGGACGTGGCGGCGGTTCCGGCTCTGCCTGCTCTGACTGCCCGGCCTGCGCTTGCTCCTGCTGCAGCGCGCGCTGCATCGCTTCGCGTTGTGCGGCATCGGCCGCCTGCTGGGCTTCTGCGTCGGCAGGGTCGGCATCGGTGGCCGGGTCCGCCTCATCCCGCGGCGGCCCGGTCTGCTGCGGCGGTGCACCCTGCTGTGGCGGTGAGGGCTGGCCCCGGTCGCCCTCGCCTTCGCCCTCGCCCGGCTGCGGCTCGCCATCCTGGCCCGGCTCCGGTTGCGCGCCTGGGTCGGGCTGCTGGCCCTGCGGCGGCTGGCGCTTCATGGCGGCCTCGACCGCGCGCTTGTTGGCGAGCGCATCCGGCATGCCCGGCTCCCGCTCCAGTGCCCGCTCGTAGGCCTCGATCGCCTGCTGATAGTCACCGGCCCTGGCCAGCGCATTGCCCAGGTTGTACTGGCCGTCGGCGCTGTCGAGCCCGCGATACAGCTGCGCCGCGCGCTCATGGTCGCCCGCGCGATAGGCCTGCGCGCCGGCCTGCATGCGCTCGTGCGCGTGCTGGTCCGGCCGCTGCCAGAGGTGGGCGCTCGATCCAGCAGGGGCAGGGGCAGGCTCGGGCGCGGCGTGCAGCGACGTCGCCGGCAGCCACAGGCATACCGCGACCAAGGCGGCAGCGCCGTGCTGGCGGCGGAACGCCAGCAGCGCCAGCAACATCAGCGGCAACACCAACCAGTAGCCGTCGTCCTGCCAGGTGCGGCCCTGGCCATCCTGCGCAGTGGCCGCGTCGGCGGCGGCAGGATCGAGCACTCCGAGTGCATGCAGGTCGGTCCGGTCCGGCTGCAGTGCCGCGTACTGACCGCCACCACGTCCGGCCAGCGCGCGCAGCGCAGCGCCATCGAGCGCGGCATGGCCGATCGAGCCGTCACCGCGCCGGTACGCCGCACCGGCAGCGGTGCCGAGGCCGAGCGCAGAGACCCGGTACCCCTCGGCCGCGGCAGCCGCGGCAGCCTCCAGCGCGTCGGCATCGGCGTGACCGGTCATCAGCAGGATCCGGCCGCGATCGAAGCCGGCCTGACGCAACAAGCGGACCGCCCAGGCGATCGCGCGATCGCCGCGCTGGCCGTCAACCGGCATCACGTTGGGGTGCAGCGCATCCAGGAACAGCGCGACGTTGGCCGCGTCCTCAGTCAGCGGCGCCACCGTGAATGCATCGCCGGCGTAGACCACCAGGCCGACCTGGCCGCCCTGGCGCGCCTCCAGCAAGCTGGCGATCTTGGCGCGCGCCTGCGCCAGCCGTGATGGCGGCAGGTCGCCGGCGAGCGAGGCACTCGACAGGTCCAGCGCGATCACCAGCGGCGTGCGGGTCTGCCATAACGGCTGCTCGATCTGCCGCCAGCTCGGACCGGCCAGTGCCAGCACCGCCAGCAGGTAGCCGAGCACGCCCAGCCACAGTGCGGTGTTCCGGCGCGCTTCAATACGGCCGTCGATCAGATGCGGCAGCAGGTGCGGATCGACCGCCTGGCGCCACACGCTCGCGCGTCGCCGCCGCAGCTGCCACAGGCCGGCCAGCAACGGCAGCGCGAGCAAGGCCCACAACCAGTGCGGACGCAGCAGGTGCAAGGTCGCACTTGCCTGGACCACCGCGTCGAGTGCGGCGCCGAAACTCATGCGCGGCTCCTGCGCGGCAGCCCGAACGCGAACAGTGCCAGCAGCAGCGCCGCCGCGAGCGGCCACGGATAGCGTTCGATGCGCGGCCGCACCGCCTGGCCCGGCCGCTCGATCGGTTCGAGCCGGTCGATCTCGGCGTAGATGCCGGCCAGTTGCGCGGTGTCGCGCGCGCGGAAGAAGCGCCCGCCGGTCTGGGCGGCGATCTCGCGCAGGCTGGCTTCGTCGATCTGGTCGCCACCGCCCGGCATCGGCAGCTGGAAGCCGAACACCGACATCGCGCCGTCGCCACCGAAGGCGATGGTATGCACCCGCACGTTGGCATCGCGCGCCAGTTCGGCGGCCTTGAGCGGATCGAGTGCGCCGGCGGTGTTGACCCCATCGGTCAGCAGGATCAGCACATGCTGCTTGTCGCGCGGCTGGCTTTCGGACGGCGGGCTTTCGGATGCTCCACTCGCGGAGGGTGCCCGCCGCTGGCCTTGCGACTGGTTGCGCAGGCGCTTGACCGCAAGTCCGATGGCGTCGCCGATCGCGGTTTCCTGACCGGCCAGCCCGACCACGCTGTCATCGAGTTGCTCGCGCACCGACTGGCGATCGAGTGTCAGTGGCGCCAGTGCATAGGCGCGGCGGCCGAACACCAGCAGGCCGACGCGGTCGCCG
The DNA here is from genome assembly GCF_046600735.1 of Novilysobacter longmucuonensis. NCBI lineage: Bacteria > Pseudomonadati > Pseudomonadota > Gammaproteobacteria > Lysobacterales > Lysobacteraceae > Novilysobacter > Novilysobacter longmucuonensis. Next base: position 1,437 of record NZ_JBJMAW010000029.1, on the reverse strand, counting down.
GCGCGGCGCTCGAGGAAATCGGCGAGCACCGCCTTGGCCGCCGTCAGGCGATCCACCGGGCGCCCCCCGAGCTGCATGTCTGGCTCGCCCATGCTGCCGGAGAGATCCAGCGCGAGCATCAGGTCGCGGCCCACCTGCGGCGGCTGCACCGCCTCGCCCAGTTGCTGCGGGCGCGCCGCCGCCACGCACAGCAGCGCCCAGGCCAGCCACACCAGCAGCCCCGGGCTGACACCGCCAGTGCCACGGCCGCCGGCCTGCGCTACCGCTTCGACCCGGCTGCCATAGGGCACCTTCAGCGCCACCGAGGGCGAACGTGCGACCGGCAGCAGCCACCGCGCGAGCAACGGCAGCGGCAACGCCAGCAGCATCCAGGGCCAGGCGAACAGCCCGGAGATGCCGCCGTCGAACCAGGCGAGCGGCTCGTTGGCCAGCGCCGCGGCAATCACCGCGAACCCATCCAGTCGAGATAGCGCACGCGCGCGACCGCTTGCAGCGCGTCCACATCCCGCGTGTCGGTGTCGGGGCGGTAGCCGCCTTCCAGCAACAGCCGGCCCGCGCCATGGCGGAATGAATCGCAACCGGGCACCACCGGCTTGCCGCCATCGTCCAGGAAAGCCAGCCACACCTCGCCCTGCAGCTTGTCGGCCGCCGGATCGCGGCGACGGGCGGCGCGCCGCAGCAGCTCCGACATCACCGCGACGCGCTCGGACGGGGTCGGCGCGGCCACCACGGCGCGGTCGAACAGCGCCGCTATCGCGCGGCGCCGACGGCGGCGGCGCGCCGCCAGCCATGCCACGCCCAGGATCACCAGCAGTAATGCCGCCGCCAGCAGCCACCAGCCCGGTGCCGGCGGCCACCACGGCGGCGCCGGCGGCTGGTGGATGTCGCGCAGCACCAGCGAGGTCTGGGCGCCCGCGCCGAGCAACACGCCGGACATCGCTCAGGCCACCATGGGCCGCGCGCGGCCGAGCAGCGGCAGCCATGCATCGCTGGCAGCATCGCTGGACAGCGCCTGCACGCGCACGCCTCGCGACGGCAGCAGCTCCAGCGCGGCTGCCACCGGCGCGGAGAATTCTTCCCGCCAACGCGCGCGCTGGCGGGCGCTGGCGAGGTCGACCTCGACCCGCTGACCAGCGCTGCGGAATGGCAGGCCTGCGTGCGGTGGCGCGATCTCCAGCGGATCGGTCAGCAACAGCACGATCATCTCGTGATGCTGGGCCAGCGCCGGCCAGCGACGCTCCGGCACCGCGGCAAAGCCCTGCGGATCGGCCAGCACCACCAGCCGCGAGCCGGGACGCAGCAGCCGGGCGGCATGGTCGAGCGCAACGTCCAGCCCGGCATCGTCGTCCGGCGCCTGCCGATACCAGCGCACCAGCGCATCGAGCACCCGCAGCGCGCCGCGTGCCCCCGAGGCCGGCGTCACCGGCGGCTCGCGCC
>NZ_JBJMAW010000028.1:0-5854 GCF_046600735.1 Novilysobacter longmucuonensis | reverse complement strand
AGCGGCTTCAGCCGCGATCGGATGATCCGTTGCGCGACCGATTCCCCGATCGCGGCTGAAGCCGCTCCTACGCTGGTAATGGAAGGCCGTTGCAGGACAGGTGCGTCACGCGGCGCTCGCGCCCAAGAAAAAGGCCGGCACCCTTGCGGGAACCGGCCTTTGGTGTAAATGCTCAGCGATGACCTACTCTTGCATGGCTTAGGCCACACTACCATCGGCGCATGTGCGTTTCACTTCCGAGTTCGGGATGGGATCGGGTGGTGCCACACCGCTATTGTCACTGAGCAAGCTGTTGGAGTCGCGCCTGCGGCGCGGACTCTCATGGGGTGGGACGTAGCGAGTTTGTTTTGGTCTGGAATGTCGTCGACGTATCGTCGAGGTGGCCCCCTTGAATAGTCCGCACATGGATGTGCGGGTTCTTGCCGGGGACCGGCATTGAAGCCACTTGAGGTTATATGGTCAAGCCGCACGGATCATTAGTACAGGTTAGCTCAACACATTGCTGTGCTTACACACCCTGCCTATCAACCACCTGGTCTTGATGGTTCCTTTAGGGGAGTCAAGCTCCCGGGAGATCTCATCTTGAGGCGCGCTTCCCGCTTAGATGCTTTCAGCGGTTATCGCTTCCGAACATAGCTACCCGGCAATACCACTGGCGTGATAACCGGAACACCAGAGGTTCGTCCACTCCGGTCCTCTCGTACTAGGAGCAGCCCCTCTCAAATCTCCAACGCCCATGGCAGATAGGGACCGAACTGTCTCACGACGTTCTGAACCCAGCTCGCGTACCACTTTAAATGGCGAACAGCCATACCCTTGGGACCGACTACAGCCCCAGGATGTGATGAGCCGACATCGAGGTGCCAAACACCGCCGTCGATATGAACTCTTGGGCGGTATCAGCCTGTTATCCCCGGAGTACCTTTTATCCGTTGAGCGATGGCCCTTCCATACAGAACCACCGGATCACTAAGACCTACTTTCGTACCTGCTTGATCCGTCGATCTCGCAGTCAAGCACGCTTATGCCTTTGCACACAGTGCGCGATGTCCGACCGCGCTGAGCGTACCTTCGTGCTCCTCCGTTACACTTTGGGAGGAGACCGCCCCAGTCAAACTACCCACCATACACGGTCCCCGACCCGGATTACGGGCCCAGGTTAGAACGTCAAGCACGACAGGGTGGTATTTCAAGGATGGCTCCACCCCAGCTAGCGCCAGGGTTTCATAGCCTCCCACCTATCCTACACAGACGAACTCAACGTTCAGTGTAAAGCTATAGTAAAGGTTCACGGGGTCTTTCCGTCTTGCCACGGGAACGCTGCATCTTCACAGCGATTTCAATTTCACTGAGTCTCGGGTGGAGACAGCGCCGCTGTCGTTACGCCATTCGTGCAGGTCGGAACTTACCCGACAAGGAATTTCGCTACCTTAGGACCGTTATAGTTACGGCCGCCGTTTACTGGGGCTTCGATCAAGAGCTTCGCCTTGCGGCTGACCCCATCAATTAACCTTCCAGCACCGGGCAGGCGTCACACCCTATACGTCCACTTTCGTGTTTGCAGAGTGCTGTGTTTTTGATAAACAGTCGCAGCGGCCTGGTCACTGCGACCCCCGACAGCTATAGCTCGCATGAGCCACCATCAGGGGTGCACCTTCTCCCGAAGTTACGGTGCCATGTTGCCTAGTTCCTTCACCCGAGTTCTCTCAAGCGCCTGAGAATTCTCATCCTGCCCACCTGTGTCGGTTTACGGTACGGTCTGCGTAAGCTGAAGCTTAGGAGCTTTTCCTGGAAGCGTGGTATCAGTCACTTCGCCCCAAAGGGCTCGTCTCGCTGCTCGGTCTTAAAGGGTCCCGGATTTGCCTAAGACCCAAACCTACCTGCTTTCCCCGGGACAACCAACGCCCGGTAGACCTAACCTTCTCCGTCCCTCCATCGCACTTACGCGAGGTGCAGGAATATTAACCTGCTTCCCATCGACTACGCATTTCTGCCTCGCCTTAGGGGCCGACTCACCCTGCGTCGATTAACGTTGCGCAAGGAAACCTTGGGCTTTCGGCGTGCGGGCTTTTCACCCGCATTATCGTTACTCATGTCAGCATTCGCACTTCCGATACCTCCAGCAGACTTCTCAATCCACCTTCAACGGCTTACGGAACGCTCCTCTACCGCGCATGCAAAGCATGCACCCCAAGCTTCGGTTCAGTACTTAGCCCCGTTAAATCTTCCGCGCAGACCGACTCGACCAGTGAGCTATTACGCTTTCTTTAAAGGGTGGCTGCTTCTAAGCCAACCTCCTGGCTGTCTGTGCCTTTCCACATCGTTTTCCACTCAGCACTGATTTGGGACCTTAGCTGTGGGTCTGGGTTGTTTCCCTTTTCACGACGGACGTTAGCACCCGCCGTGTGTCTCCCGGATAGTACGTGCTGGTATTCGGAGTTTGCCATGGTTTGGTAAGTCGCAATGACCCCCTAGCCATAACAGTGCTCTACCCCCAGCAGTATTCGTCCGAGGCGCTACCTAAATAGCTTTCGAGGAGAACCAGCTATCTCCGGGTTCGATTAGCTTTTCACTCCTAATCACACCTCATCCCCTACCTTTGCAACGGGAGTGGGTTCGGACCTCCAGTTGATGTTACTCAACCTTCATCCTGGGCATGACTAGATCACCCGGTTTCGGGTCTATTGCCCGCGACTATGCGCCCTATTCAGACTCGGTTTCCCTTCGCCTCCCCTATACGGTTAAGCTTGCCACGAACAATAAGTCGCTGACCCATTATACAAAAGGTACGCAGTCACTCCGAAGAGCTCCTACTGCTTGTACGCACACGGTTTCAGGGTCTATTTCACTCCCTTCACCAGGGTTCTTTTCGCCTTTCCCTCACGGTACTGGTTCACTATCGGTCGGTCAGGAGTATTTAGCCTTGGAGGATGGTCCCCCCATGTTCAGACAGGGTTTCTCGTGCCCCGCCCTACTCGATTTCATTGGAAGAGCTCTTTCGCATACCGGGCTATCACCGTCTATGGCCAGTCTTTCCAGACTGTTTTGCTAGAACTCAATCAACTTAAGGGCTGCTCCCCGTTCGCTCGTCACTACTCAGGGAATCTCGGTTGATTTCTTTTCCTCCGGTTACTTAGATATTTCAGTTCACCGGGTTCGCCTTGCATGGCTATGTATTCACCATGCAATACCCCTTGCGGGGTGGGTTTCCCCATTCGGACATCGCGGGATCAATGCTTGTTGCCAGCTCCCCCACGCTTTTCGCAGGCTGCCACGTCCTTCATCGCCTCTGACCGCCAAGGCATCCACCGTGTGCGCTTATTCACTTGACCATATAACCCCAAGTCGCCTCGGGATCACACGTTGTCGTGAACACAACGTCTCACTTCAAATTAGGGCCTCTTGGGCCCCGCCTTAGCCTCTACGACACGTCATGGACATTCCGTCTCAAAACGCTCGCTACGTCCCAATTTTCAAAGAACGCGGGCGGGCCACAGTGCCCGACCGCTTCTAATCTTGTGTGTGTGCGCAGATCATTCAGAGTTCGTGCTTTTCGCCTTTGGGGCCACGGCACCGTCGATAACACCGAAGTGATGCCGCAACGCCGAGCCACGCGAAAGTGGTGGGTCTGGGAGGACTCGAACCACCGGCCTCACCCTTATCAGGGGTGCGCTCTAACCACCTGAGCTACAGACCCATGTACTCCCTGCGGAACCCATGGTTGCCAGATGGTGGAGCTTGTCGGGATCGAACCGACGACCCCCTGCTTGCAAAGCAGGTGCTCTCCCAGCTGAGCTAAAGCCCCATGCTTGTAAAAGCAAAACGGGACGCTCCAGCACCGCCTCGCGGCGGTGCTGAAACTCTCTGAATGCAGGTCACTTGTGCGGACGCCTGACAGGCCATGCAGCCCATCTTGGTTACATCTCTAAAGGAGGTGATCCAGCCGCACCTTCCGATACGGCTACCTTGTTACGACTTCACCCCAGTCATGAATCACTCCGTGGTAACCGTCCCCCTTGCGGTTAGACTAGCTACTTCTGGAGCAACCCACTCCCATGGTGTGACGGGCGGTGTGTACAAGGCCCGGGAACGTATTCACCGCAGCAATGCTGATCTGCGATTACTAGCGATTCCGACTTCACGCAGTCGAGTTGCAGACTGCGATCCGGACTGAGATGGGGTTTCTGGGATTGGCTTGCCCTCGCGGGTTTGCAGCCCTCTGTCCCCACCATTGTAGTACGTGTGTAGCCCTGGCCGTAAGGGCCATGATGACTTGACGTCATCCCCACCTTCCTCCGGTTTGTCACCGGCGGTCTCCTTAGAGTTCCCACCATTACGTGCTGGCAACTAAGGACAAGGGTTGCGCTCGTTGCGGGACTTAACCCAACATCTCACGACACGAGCTGACGACAGCCATGCAGCACCTGTGTTCTGGTTCCCGAAGGCACCCCCTGATCTCTCAAGGGTTCCAGACATGTCAAGGCCAGGTAAGGTTCTTCGCGTTGCATCGAATTAAACCACATACTCCACCGCTTGTGCGGGCCCCCGTCAATTCCTTTGAGTTTCAGTCTTGCGACCGTACTTCCCAGGCGGCGAACTTAACGCGTTAGCTTCGATACTGAGAGCCTAGTTGCTCCCAACATCCAGTTCGCATCGTTTAGGGCGTGGACTACCAGGGTATCTAATCCTGTTTGCTCCCCACGCTTTCGTGCCTCAGTGTCAGTGCTGGTCCAGGTAGCCGCCTTCGCCACGGATGTTCCTCCCGATATCTACGCATTTCACTGCTACACCGGGAATTCCGCTACCCTCTACCGCACTCTAGACTGCCAGTATCCAATGCCATTCCCAGGTTGAGCCCGGGGCTTTCACATCAGACTTAACAAACCACCTACGCACGCTTTACGCCCAGTAATTCCGAGTAACGCTTGCACCCTTCGTATTACCGCGGCTGCTGGCACGAAGTTAGCCGGTGCTTATTCTTTGGGTACCGTCAGAACACCCGGGTATTAACCGAGTGCTTTTCTTCCCCAACAAAAGTGCTTTACAACCCGAAGGCCTTCTTCACACACGCGGCATGGCTGGATCAGGCTTGCGCCCATTGTCCAATATTCCCCACTGCTGCCTCCCGTAGGAGTCTGGACCGTGTCTCAGTTCCAGTGTGGCTGATCATCCTCTCAGACCAGCTACGGATCGTCGCCTTGGTGGGCCTTTACCCCACCAACTAGCTAATCCGACGTCGGCTCATCTCTCTGCGCGAAGCCCGAAGGTCCTCCGCTTTCACCCTGCACCTCCCGGTACAGGGGCGTATGCGGTATTAGCGTAAGTTTCCCTACGTTATCCCCCACAAAAAGGCAGATTCCGACGTTATCCTCACCCGTCCGCCACTCGCCACCCAGGGAGCAAGCTCCCCTGTGCTGCCGTTCGACTTGCATGTGTTAGGCCTGCCGCCAGCGTTCACTCTGAGCCAGGATCAAACTCTTCACTTAAGTCTTGCAGCTCGATCCGAAGATCTCGCCAATGCTTTGAGTGCAGTCGTCTATCCAGGCCCAAATTACTCGATCACTCACATCTTGCGATGCTTCGTTCTTGATTCATTTGGACTCTGTGTCGAACGTCTGCGGATGGACATACACCACCGGCCAGACGCCCGCACAAGTCACCTGCGCACACTGTCAAAGATCATCGGAACCGGCCTCAGCGCCGCGTTCCTGCCCGACACCAAAGTGTCCGAGCGAGCCGCACATCATACAGCGAATTTCAGGGCCGTCAACAGCCCGTCACGCGCTTTTTGCCAACCCCACCACCCCTTCAAATCGTCCCTCCAGGGTGGCGGGGCGCGCATTGTGCACATCCG
>NZ_JBJMAW010000027.1:0-6799 GCF_046600735.1 Novilysobacter longmucuonensis | reverse complement strand
CCGCCGCCGGCGCGGTCCGCCGCCACCCGGGTGGTGAGGGCGCGGCCGCCGCGGCCGCTGTACGAGTGCGTCACCCCCGAGGGCGAGGTCTACACCAGCGACACCGGCCAGGGCGACCCGCGCTGGGTGCCGCTGTGGACGCTCGGCTATCCGGTGATCCTCGACCGTGCCGGCGCCGGCTCGCGCCTCGGTCACCGCATCGGTGCGCCCACGCCCGAGCCGCCGCGGGACCGCCCCGGCGTGCCGCGCCGGCCGCCGGTGCTGGCGACCGCCTACGGTGTCGGCACCTGGGTGCGCGACGAATGCCATCCGTTGCCGCAACGCGAGGTCTGCGACCGCCTGCGCGACCGCGACAGCGAGCTGCGCCGCCAGTACAACAGCGCGCTGCAGAGCGAGCGCCGGCACATCACCACCCAGCGCCGCGGCATCGATGCGCGGATTGCGGCCGACTGCGCGGCGGGCTGATTCCCGCGGTCGGATGTGCTCGGTTGCGAAGCGCTGGGCTGGCTTGGCAGCCCAGCCTACGGGCCGAACCGGAGCCGGCGCCAGGTCAGAACCCGTAGCGCAGGAACCCGCCGTCGACCGCGATGCATTCGCCGGTGATGTAGCCGGCCGCCGGCAGGCACAGGAACGCGACCGCGGCGGCGACTTCCTCGGGCTCGCCGATGCGGCCGATCGGGGTGCGCAGCAGCACCTCGTCAAGATAGTCCGGGTCGGCCAGCTTGTCGGAGGTGCGGCGGGTGCGGATGTACCAAGGCGCCACCGCGTTGACCCGGATGCCGTCCTCGGCCCACTCCACGGCCAGGTTGCGGGTCATCTGGTGCATCGCCGCCTTGCTCATGCCGTAGGGCGCGCCGGTACGCACCGAGGTCTCGCCCGATACGCTGCCGACGTTGACGATGGTCGAGGCGGCATGGCGGGTCAGCAGCGGGTGCAGGTAGCGCGAGAGCTCGAACGCGGCGAACAGGTTGACCTCGAACACCTGTCGCCATTCGTCGTCGCTGTAGTCGGTAGTAGCCTTGGCCAGGTTGCCGCCGGCGTTGTTGACCAGGATGTGCAGGCTGCCATCTCCGTGGTCCTCGACCCAGTCGAGCAACTCGCGGCGTTGTTCCTCGATCGCGACATCGGCGACGAAACCCTGCACCTCGCGCTCGGGATAGTCCTCCAGCAGCTCGGTACACGCGGCCTCCAGCGCGGCCGGATCGCGCGCGGTCAGCAGCACGTCGGCGCCGAAGCCGAGCAGTTCGCGCGCGATCGCACGGCCGATCCCGGCGCTGCCGCCGGTGACCAGCGCAAGTTGTCCGTCCAGCCGCCAACGCTTCGGATCCATGGCCCCTCCCGGTTGCGCGCCGCGCTCACACGGCCGGCGTAGCATAGCCCGCAGGCACTCACGAGGAGCTGGCGATGTCGAGGACGATCCGTGTTGCGCTGACCGGTTTGCTGTTGACCAGCGCGCTGGGCGCGTGCCGGCAGCCGGCGCCGTCCGATCCCGAACTGCCGCCGGAGCCGCAGGCGGCGCATGGTGATATGCGCGATGCGGTGCAGGCACCGATGGCGCGGGCGCGTGCGGTGCAGGCGGCGGTCGATGCTGCAGCGCAAGCGCGCGAGGCGGACGTTTCGACGCAATAGCCGGCCGCCGACGCCGACCACCGATGATTGCCGCACCCGTTGTAGGAGCGCCCCATGGGCGCGACCGCGCAACCGGCCGCCCGGTATGACCGGCACGAAAATCTTCGCGCCCATGGGGCGCTCCTACAAAAGCGGGCGCCTCGCTACCGGGGCACACACGTCCGGCGAATGGCTCACAAACCGCAGAAGCAATACGCCAGCGCCTTGACCGGCACGCCGCGGGTCGGCTCGATCGCCGCCTCCAGGAAACGCAGGTCCTGCGCGGTTTGCGGCAGGGCCCGGGCCAGCAGCGAGCGCGCCAACGCCGATTCGCCCAGCCAGGCGCTGCCCAGGCGGCTTTCGGCGAACCCGCCGAAGAACCGCTCGAACGGAGTCGCCTGCTTCTCGATGTAACGCAGCTGGTAGTCGCCTTCTTCGAGGTCGACGCGGCGGGCGGCATCGGCGATCGCCACCTGCAGGCCGCCGAGCTCGTCGACCAGCCCGTGCTGGTGGGCCTGCGCACCGCTCCACACGCGGCCCTGGGCGACCGCTTCGATCTGTGCGATCGGCTGCTCGCGCGCGGCCGCGACTTTGCCGGTGAAGTCGCGGTAGCCCTTCTCGATCACCGACTGGATCACCTGCCCGACCTCCGGATCCAGCGGGCGGGTGATGTCGAATGCGCCGGCGAACTCGGTCGTGCTGACGCCATCGGTGCTGACCCCGATCTTCTCCAGCGCGCGCGGGATGGTCGGAAACAGGCCGAAGATGCCGATCGAGCCGGTGATCGTGGAGGCGTCGGCATAGATGCGGTCGGCGTCCATGCTGATCCAGTAACCGCCGGAAGCGGCCAGGTCGCCCATCGACACCACCACCGGCTTGCCGGCTTCCTGTAACGCGACGACCTCACGGCGGATCTGCTCGGAGGCGAACACCTCGCCGCCGGGCGAATCCACGCGCAGCACCAGCGCGCTGACGTCCTCGTCGTCGCGCGCGGAGCGCAGCAGGGCCGCGGTCGAGACGCCGCCGATCGAGCCGGGCGGCTGCTCGCCGCCGGTGATCGCGCCCTCGGCGACCACCACCGCGACCTGCGGGCGCACGTCGGCGGCCTTGATCGCGCGGTCGATATGGCCGAGGTAGCCGTCCAGGCCGACCTGGCGGAAGCCGCCCTCGGCATCTTCATCGGCCATGCCGCGCTCGACCAGCAGGTCATCGACCTGTTCGCGCGTCATCAGGCCATCGACCAGTTGCTGCTGCAGTGCATAACGGGCGAGGTCGCCATCGACCGCCGCGATCCGCTCGGGCAGTTGCGCGATGCCCTGCGCGAGCTGCTGCGGGGTGACGTCGCGCGCCTGCGCGATATCGCCGAGATAGCGCTGCCACAGGTCGTTCATCCAGAACAGGTCGGCCTGCTTGGATTCGGGCGAGGCCGCGTCGAGCACGAAGGGTTCGGCGGCCGACTTGTACTCGCCGACCTTGAACAGGTGCATGTCGACGCCGAGCTTGTCCTCCAGGCCCTCGCGGTAGTACTGCCGGTAGCGGCCGAGGCCCTCCAGCAGCAAGCCGCCCATCGGGTCGAGGTAGATCTCGTCGGCCTCCGCAGCGATCAAGTACTGGTCCTGGGTCATGCCTTCGCCGAACGCGACCACCTGCTTGCCGCTCTCGCGCAGCCGCGCGACCGCCGCGGCCAGCTCGCGCCGCGACGCCATGCCGCCGCCGCCGAGATGGCCCAGCCGCAGCACCACGCGCTCGATGCGCTCGTCCTCGCGCGCCGCGTCGAGCGCGCGCAGCAGGTCGCGCAGCTGCACCTCGGCGGTGTCGCTGCCGAGCGCCTTGTTGATCGCGCGCGTGGCCGGGTCGCTGCTGAACTGCTCCACCAGCGCGCCGTCGGGTGCGATCACCAGCGTGGTGCGCTCGAGCAGCGGCCGGGTGCGGTCGCCGGCCCCGAGCATCGCCAGCACCAGCAGCAGCAACACGAAGAACAGCAGGTTGAAGATCAACCGGCGGGTAAAGTTCATCGCATCCCACAGGCCGACGAAGAATCGGGCGATCGGGCCGCGGCGCGGGGCGTCGTTCATGTAATGCGTACTCCGGGAATGCGTGGTGCGACTGGATGCGGCAGCCTACCCGCTGCGCCGCAGCGATTCATCCGCCGAAGGTCACTCGGCCTTGCGCGCCGGGTGGGGCCCGGTCAGCTGCCATTGCAGTCGCGCCGGCGTGCTCATGCGCAAAAAACGCATGCCCAGCAGCACCGCGGCGACACTCAGCCCGGCGATCAGGCCGACCCACATCCCCGGCGGTCCCCAAGCCGGCACGCCGCCCAGTCCGAGCCCCAATGTGGCCCCCAGCGGCATGCCGATGCCCCAGTACGCCAGCGCCGCCATCAGCATCGGCACCCGGGTGTCGCGCAGCCCGCGCAGGGCCCCGGCCGAGAGCACCTGCACCCCGTCGGGGAACTGGAACGCCGCGGCGTACAGCAGCAGCGAGGCCGCCAGCGCCGCCACCGCCGCGTCGCGGGTGTAGAAGTCGACGATGAACTCGTGGCCGAGCAGCAGCGCGCCGGCCGACAGCGACTGGGTGCCCAGCACGATCAACATCCCGGCGCCCGCGGCGCGGCGCACCCCGGCGCCGTCGCCGCGGCCGAGCGCATGGCCGACCCGCACCGTGGTCGCCTCGGCCAGGCCCATCGGCACCATGAAGCACAACGCCGCGACGTTGACCGCGACCTGGTGCGCGGCCGCGGGCACCTCGCCCAGGCGTCCGATCAGCAGCGCGGTGCCGATGAACAGACCACCCTCCATCAGCACGGTGACGCCGATCGGCAGCCCGGTCGCCAGCAGGTTGCGCAGGGTCGGCCAGTGCGGCCGGTTGGAACGGGTGAACAGGCCGGCGAACAGCTCCAGGTCGGCGAAGCGCCGCGCGCGTCGCAGCACCAGTGCGAACGTCGCCGCCTGCAGCCACAGCATGATCGCCGAGGCCAGCCCGAGCCCGCCGGCGCCCAGCTCCGGCAGGCCGAGCGCGCCGAAGGTCAGCACGTAGCCCAGCGGCACCAGCACCACCAGCCCGCCGGCGCTCAGCAGCATCGTCGGCAGCGTCCAGTGCAGCCCCTCGGCGAGGTAGCGCATGCAGAAGAACAGCGTCAGCGCCGGCACGCCCCAGCGGATGCCATACAGGAACGCGGTGGCACCGGGCACGATGCCCGGATCGATCCCGAACGGCACCAGTGCGTGCACCACCAGGGTCAGGAACGCGAACAGCGCTGCGCCCAGCGCCAGCGCCAGCCACAGGCTCTGCCGGAACACCGCGCCGATCTCGCCGCGGCGGCCGCTGCCGTCGAGTTGCGACACCGTCGGCGGCAGCGCCATCAGGGTGCCCATCGGCACCACCACCGGCAGCCAGAACAGCGCGGTGCCGATCGCGACCGCCGCCAGCGTCTGGGTGCCGTGGCGCCCGGCGATCACGCTGTCGACAAAGCCAATCGCCCCGGTCGATACATGGCCCAGCACCAGCGGGGCGGCCAGTATCGCGGTGCGACGCACTTCGCCAGGCAAGCGCGTGGCGGGGGCGGGGGAGGTCGTCATCGGGAGCATCGTGTCGCGACTGCGGCCGCGCCGCCGATCGGCTGTCGGGCGCTGGCACCGGGTTGCGGCGGGCCGGCCATTCTAGCGATGCCGGGTGCGGCCGACCCGGCACCGCCAAGCCCCGGCTCGTGTAGGAGCGGCTTCAGCCGCGAACTCTACCGCCAGCATGCGCAGCAGGGAGCTCTCCGAGGAGCGGCTCGATCGCAAGCGGGACACCGCGCCGGGGAACGCCCGAGGTCGCGGCTGAAGCCGCTCCTACGCGAGGACATGGGCAGGGAGCCATGCCAGCCATGGCGCAAGCGCGCCTTCAACGATCCAGCCGCTGCCACAACCATTGCTGCCGCTGACCGGCGGCGGTCGACAGCAGTTCGCGGCGCAGCACCTCGCGCTCCTGCGGCGGGGTGCGCTGCACCAGCACCGCCAGTTGGCGGCGCTGCTGCGCCGTCATCGCGCGCAGGGTCCGCAGCATCGGCGCGTGCTGCCCGGCCGGCAGCTGCGCCAGCAGCGGTTGCAGCGCCGGGTAGTCGGCACCGAGCGCGGGCCCGAGCAGCCAGCCGCGGCGGGCGGTGGCATCGAGCGCATCGAACTCGGCCCGCAGGGCGCGGTGCTGGTCCGGCGGGCGTTGCCGGAAATCCGCAGCGGCCGCGCGCAGCTGCGCGCGCTCGGCCGGAGCCAGCGCCCGCCAGGCGCCGTAGCGCTCACGCTGCGTGTTGCGCTCGGCCGCCGGCAGCGCGTCCCAGGCCGCGGCGCGCTGGCGCAAGGCGGCACGCTTGCCCTCGCTCCAGCCGTGCCATTGCCCGGCACGCTGCTGCAACTCGGCGCGGCGCTCGGATGGCAGTTGCGGCAGGACCGCGCCGAAGTCGTCCAGCACGCCCGAAGCAGCCGATTGGCTCACTGTCGCCGCTGGCACGGCTCCGACCATTGCAATGGCCGCGGCGGCGATCGGGGCAGGCGCTTGCGGGGCCGGCGCCTCCTGCGCCGCCAGCCAGCCAAGGAAGGCGAGCTCACGCGCGGCGGTGGCACCGGCGGGGTCGACCATCAGCTCGAAGTCGCGATGGGCGATCAGGCCGGCGTCGGGGCCCAAGCGCGAGGCCGGCGCGGCGGCCGGGGGCAGCGGCCGCACCCGGACCGTCTGCCGATCCAGTGGAGCGCGCAGGCCGGCGAAGGGCCAGGCGCTCGACGGCCACCAGAACGTCGCCGCCAATGCCAGCGCGCTTAGTGCCAGCAGCGTCCACAGCAGCGCCAGCAGGCGGCCGCGCCGGTGCGGTGCAGGCTGCGCGCGGACCGGGGGCGATGCGGCCGCGGTCGCGCCGCTGGCGCCGGCCAGCACCGCTTCGCGCGCGTGCATCAGCCGCTCCAGCCGCGCCGGCGGCAGCGCCTTGATCCGACGCTGGACCTGTTCGCGCAGCCGTTGCCAGGCCTGCGGGTCGGGGCGACCGTCCGGGTCGCGCGGTAGCGCTCCGTGCAGCGCCATCCTGTAACTCGGCGCTGCGATCCCGAGCACCGCGGCGGCGTCGGGCTCGGACAGGCCCGCCGCCAGGCGCAGCAGCAGCGCCGCGCGCGGGCCGCTGGCGAGCGCCGCCAGGCCGTCGGTCGCATCCAGCGGCAGCGCC
>NZ_JBJMAW010000026.1:0-10560 GCF_046600735.1 Novilysobacter longmucuonensis | reverse complement strand
GGGCGTGGAGTGGCGCGGGGATTTTTCGACTCGCCATCCATGGCTCGGTCGAAAAACGGCGGCCATCCATGGCCGCCGCCCCTTCGGGGTCTGTGGAGACGCGTGGCGGATTCCTTGGCGCTGTACCAGCGAAGGCAAAGGCCAAGGCATGAGGCCAAGGCATGAGGCCAAGGCATGAGGCAAAGGCACCCAACGTGAAGGCGAAACGGTAGTGGTCACCGGCTGGCACCGCCGCCGCGCCTCCGGCTGAACACAGACAGTTCGCCACACCCGGAGCCGCGGGTATGCTGTGCGTCACATCACGCTGCGCAGTGAGTCCCCCCGGCCAGCCATGCAAGCCTACGTCTACAAGAGCCTCCGCAAGGCCGAGACCTATGTGTACCTCGCCGCGCGCGACGACTTCGAGCGGGTGCCCGCGCCGATCCGCCAGCAGCTCGGGCCACTGCAGTTCGTGCTCGACCTGGCCCTGACCGCAGAGCGCAAGCTGGCCCGCGCCGATGCCGCGGTGGTGCGGGAGAACCTCGCCACCCGCGGCTTCCACCTGCAGGTGCCGCCGACCCAGCTCGATCCGATGACCGCGGACCACGGCACCGATGCCTGAGTCCAGGCATTCACGGTGGCCGATAGGCGCGGCGCTCGCTGCCGGCTTGGCGCTGTCGCTGCTGACCGTGTTCGGCGGGGTCGTCGCCGCGTTCGCCGGGGTGCTCGCGCAGCCATTGTTCGCGTTGGCGGTGTCGGGCTGGCGCCGGCGCATCGAGCTGGTCTCGCTGCCGGCCTGGAAACGCGACGGCCTGAACCTCACCGGCTTGTGGGCGGCCGGCGTGGCGGTGCTGGCGCTGGCCCTGGCGTGGCCGCTGTCGGCATTGCTCCAGTCCGGCTCACTGGCTGCCGCACTCGGCGTCAGCGCGGTGGCCGGCGGCTTCGTCCTGGCGCTGTGGCGCAGCTGGCCGCTGTGGCACGCGCTGGAGCGCGACGGCGGGTCCCTGCGCGAGCATGCGCAGTCGCTGGCCGAGCTCGACCTGGGCGCCTGGCGCGGGCTCGGCGTCGCGGTCGCGGTCGGCATCATTGCGGCTGCGGTCGTGGTACTGGCCTGGCCCGGACTGGTTCCCGGCGAGGCGCGTTGGCCGTGGGCGGTCGGGTTCGCGCTGGTGTCGCCGGCCCTGCATGCCTGGCTGCAGCGCATCGCGCCGGCCGAGCCGGTGCTGATGCTGGAGGACGAGCCGGCCGGTGCGCTCGATGCCGCGCTCGACCTGCCACTGGCCGATGGCGATCCGCTGGAGCCGGCGCTGTACGCCGCCGCGCGCACCGGCCGGGTCGAGCGCGCGCTGGAACTGATCGATGCCGGCGCCGATCCGCACGCGCCGCCGCCAAGCGATGAGCGCGACCAGCGCAGCCTGCCGGTGCTCGCCGCCGTACTGCCCGACCTGCGCCTGCTGCGCGCACTGATCGCACGTGGCGTCGATCTCAACGGCGCGCACGCCGGCATGACCCCGCTGATCGCCGCCACCCGTGACAGTTGGCACGGCCGCCCCGACGCGGTGATGACCCTGCTGGCCAACGGCGCCGATCCGCGCGCGGTCGACAGCGACGGCAACACGCCGCTGCATCACGCCGCGCGCAGCTCCGACCCGGGCGTCGCCGCGCTGCTGCGCGATGCGGCGGCCGAACTGGACCCGCTCAACCACGACGGCCTGAGCCCGCTCGGCGTGGCCTGCGCATCGGGCAACTGGCGGCTCGCGCGGTTCCTGCTGGAGCGCGGCGCCAAAACCGACCCCGCCGATGGTCAGCCGGCGCTGCTGGCGGCGGCCGGCGGCGAGGACGATGACGCGGCCGGCATCCACCTGCTGCTGAAACAGAAGGCCAAAATCAACGCGCGCAACCGCGACGGCCGCAGCGCGCTGCACGAAGCCGCGTTCGGCGGCCATGTCGAAATGGTCACGGCGCTGCTCGCGGCCGGCGCGGACGTGACCGCAACCGACGCGCAAGGCCGCAACGCCGCGCTGGAAGCCGCGCGCGGCGGCCGGTTGGCGGTGCTGGACCTGCTGCTGGAACAGCTGCCGCGGGTCAGCGCGACCGAAGCGGTCGCACTCGACGCCGACGGCCGCAATGCGCTGATCCTGGCCTGCGCCGCCCCGGCGACCACGCCGGAGCTCATCGCGCGTCTGCTCGAGCTCGGCGTCGAGCGCGAGCAGCGCGACGCCGAGGGCAAGCGCGCGATCGACCGCGCCGCCGAGGCCGGCCGCTGGGCGCTGGTCGCCGCGCTCGACCCCAGCTACGCGATGCCGGCCCGGGTCAGCGATGGCGACAACGAAGTCGCTCAAGACGACACCGGTGGCTCCGGCCCACCACCGGATCGCGCGCCGGCCGCGTTGCTGCGCGACGCGCTGCGCGAGGGCCGCGAGCACGGCATGGACGGGCTCGCGCAACTGCTGGGCCCGAGCGAGCTGGGGGCGTTGCTGCACGACGGCGACAGCTTGCCGTCGCCGACCCAGATCGAGTGGCTGCTGGCGCGTGGTGCCGCGGCCGACGTGCGCGACGGCGCCGGCGACACCCCGCTGTTCGCCTGGCTCGCGCGCGGGGCCGCCGCCATGCCGCAGATGCAGGCGCTGCTGCGGCACGCGGTCGCGCCGGCGGGCCGGGGTGGCCTGGCGCGCTTCCTGTCGGCCTGCGTCGCGGTCGAATCGGCGACCCGTGGGCCGGATACAGCCGCCTTGAAGCAACCGAAACACGCCAAATTGGCCGCGGCCAAGCCGGTCGGCCCCAAGCAACTGGCGCTGGAGCAGTTCGCGCTCGATCTGCTCGAGCGCGGCGCCGACCCGTTCGCGCCGTCCGGCGCCGGCGACCCGCCGTTGACCCTGACGGTGCGGCTGGGCTGGCCGCGGTTGCTCGCGCGCCTGCTGGCCGGCGGCATCGCACTGGACGTGCGCGACAGCCACGGCATGAGCGCGCTGCACCTGGCCGCCGCGCTCGGCCGCGAAGCCACGCTCAAGCAGCTGATCGCCCACGGCGCCGCGCCGGACCTGCTCGCCGCCGACGGCCAGACGCCGCTCGGCGTCGCGCTGGCCTCGGGCCGGCGCGACCTCGCCGACTGGCTCGACTGGCGTGGCTGGTCACTGCCGCGGCGTCCGTTGCAGAGCATCGACGTGCCGGCCGCGGCGATCGTCGGCGACGCCGACGCGGTGCGCCGCCTGCTCGACCTGGGCCTGCCGGTCGACGCCGCCGATGGCCAGGGTTGCACCGCCCTGCTGCGTGCCGCCGGAGGTGGTCACCGCGCGGTGGTCGACCTGCTGCTGGCGCGCGGCGCCGATCCGCTGCTGCCGGCGCACTCCGGCGCGACGCCGTTGTCGGCCGCGGTCAGCATGCGCCACATCGAAATCGTCGACCGCCTGATCGGCGCCGGCGCCACGCTGGAGCAGCGCCTGCCGGGCGAGCTGACCGTGCTGATGGTCGCCTGCGCACTGGGCCTGCCGGACCTGGCCGCGCGCCTGCTTGCGGCCGGTGCCGACATCCACGCCGCCGATGCGCAGGGCCGCACCGCCATCCACTGCGCGGCGATGTATGGCTTCGGCGCGCGTGAGCGCTCGCGCCTGGTGGCGTTGCTGGACACCCTGCTGCTGGCCGGCGCCGAAGCCGACGAGCCCGCGGCCGGCGTGACCTCGCTGCTGCTGCTGCTCGGCTCGCGCGCCGAGCCCGGCAGCGCCGCCGACGAGGACGTGCTGATCGCCGGCCTGGAGTTGCTGGCCGACAACGACGCCCGCCTCGACGTGCAGGACCCGCGCGGTTTCGGACCGCTGCACCTGGCCGCCCTGCACGGCCTGCTGAGCGTGGTGCAGTGGCTGATCCGCGCCGGCGCCGACCCGGACCTGCGCGATGCGCTCAACCGCACCCCGCGCGAGATCGCGGTGATGCGCGGCTTCGTCGACATCGCCGCCGAATTCGCGCCGGCCGTGCCCGGCAACAGCGTGTCGATGGCGCGGTTCCTGCGCGATCCGCGCTGACCCGCTGACGGCCAACTGCAAACATCCGCAAGCGCAGGCCACCTCCGCGCTCTACGCCCGACGCCGCAGCTCCGGTCGCGTCTGTAGGACGCTCTCTCAACGAGTGATAGTGCGAGGTGTTGGCGCCGGCGCGTGTGTGGGCACATTTCCGCTAAGCGTCGACGCCGGCAGCCCTGCGCTATGCTGTGCCGACGTTAGTCACGACAGGGAGCAGGTCATGGGCAAGCGGTTCTGGATGGCGATGCTGCTGTTGGTCTGCGCCAGCGGCGCAGTCGCAGCGGGTCCCAGTGCGGTACGCAAGCAGATCGAAGCGAGCCTGCTGGTCAAAGGCACGCTCGATATCGATGCGAGCGGTGCGGTGGTCGGCCACGAGCTCGAACGCCGGGACGACTTGCCGCCAGGCGTCGTCGAGATGATCGGCAAGGCCATGCCGCACTGGCGCTTCGAGCTGGTCGCTTTGGAGGACGGCACGTCACCAGCGCGCGTGGACATGAGCCTGCGCATCGTCGCGAAAGAGCTCGACGACGACAGCTTCAGCGTGCATATCCGTGGCGCACGGTTCGGTCAGCACCAGCCGGGCGAAATTGTCAGCGCGAAATCGTTGGCTCCGCCACGCTATCCGTCTGCCGCTGTTGACAGCGGCGTCGGCGGCACTGTCTATCTGGTCGTGAAAGTCGGGCGCGACGGCTCGGTCGAGGAAGTGGTGGCCGAGCAGGTCAACCTGCGAATCGTCGCCCGCGAGCGCGAAATGATCCGTTGGCGCCGCGTCCTCGCGCAGGCGGCGGTGCGCCGCGCGAAAGACTGGACCTTCAATCCGCCGCCTCGCGGAGACGAGGTCGATGAGCCGTACTGGTCGGCCCGCGTGCCGGTCGACTTTACGTTTGCGGACGCACGCGAGCCGAATGAGCATGAGTGGAACGCCTATGTCCCCGGTCCGCGCGAGCGCGTTCCGTGGTTGTCCGAGCCGTCCGACGACGGCGCCGATGCGATCGCCGCGGGCGGCATCTATCCCGTCGGCGGTGGTCCGCGCCTGCTGACGTCGCTGGATCCGGGCTGAAGCCAGCTGAGGTTGGCGCGGCGGTGGCCCTCGCCACCGCCGGCCCAATACGGAACGATGAAAACGCCCGCAAAAGCGGGCGCGTCTTCGCGAGCGGCGACAGCACGTGTCAGCGCGTGCCGCCGCCCCCCGATCGCGCGGTCTCCGATCGCGGCTGCCCAAACGCCTCGCGTAACTGCTCGCCGGCGAGCTGCTGCGCCTGCTCCGCCTTGTCGACCACCGCGGCCATGCCGAAGAACTCGTGGGTGACGCCGTCGTACACCTCCAGCGTGACCGGCACGCCGGCCGCGCGCAGTGCCTCGGCGTAGGCGCGCCCGTCCGAACGCAGCGGGTCGATCTGCGCCAGGATGATCGTCGCCGGCGCGAGCCCGGCCAGGTCGTCGCGCTTGGCCAGCGCGATGCGCGGGTCGGCGGTCTGCTGCGGCGACTCGAAGTAGTGCTCAACAAACCACTGCATCGCCTCCTTGCCGAGTGGCTTGGCGTTGGCGTTCTCGACGTAGGACTCGGAGTTCATGTCGTTGCTGGCGATCGGGTACACCAGCACCTGGTGCAGCGGCTCCTGCCAGCCGTTGTCGCGCGCGGCAATGGCGATGTTGGCCGCGAGGTTGCCGCCGGCGCTCTCGCCGACCACGGCGATGCGCTCGGGGTCGCCGCCGAAGCTTTCGGCGTTGTCGAGGATCCATTGGTAGGCGGCCAGCGAGTCCTCGTGCGCGGCCGGGAACATGTCCTCCGGGCCCTGGCGGTAGTGGGTCGAGACCACGATCGCATCGGCTTTATTGGCGAGCGCGCGCGCCGAGGCGTCGTAGGTGTCGAGGTCGGCGATGACCCAGCCGCCGCCATGGATGTAATGGATCACCGGCAGCGGCTGGCCATCGGCGTCGGCAATCGCGTTGGGCCGGGCGGTGGTCGCCGATTCGCTGGCACCGGTGGCATCGGTGCCGGCTGCGGCTGCAGCGCGCTCGGGCCAGTAAATGCGGACCGGCACCGTGCTCGCCGGGCCCGGGAAGGTGAGGTTGCGCACCTCGCCGACCGCCTCGGGAGTTGCGGTTTCGCCGCGGGACTCGATCAGCGCCTTGACCGCATCGGCCGGCGAAGGCTGCTGGCGGGCCTGCTCCGGGGTCAGGCTGGCGATCGGTTCGGCGCCCAGCTCGGCGAGCTGGTCAAGCACCGCCTGCATCTGCGGACCGGCCTTGGCCATTACCGCCTCGGTGGACGGCGGCTGGGTCGAGGCCGCGGGCGACGTGGTCGGCGTGGCCGGGGGCGGAGAATTCTGCGCGATTGCGGCGCCGGTGACGGCCATCAGCAGGGCGGCGGCGGTGGAGCGGGCCAGCATCGTGCGGCGCAGGGTGGACGGAACAACGGCGGGGGAGGATTTCATGACGTCAGGGGCGTTGGCGCCGCGGGAGGACGGCAAGGCGCAACCTAGCTGCACGCCCGTACATGCGTCGTGACTGGGTCGCTTCCCGAACCGGCCACTCCGGAACTGGCCGCCCCAAAGCAGGACGCCCCGCGCGGGGCGGGGCGTCTGCTGGCGCTGCGGCGGAACCGCTCAGCGCTTCATCGAACTGAAGAACTCGTCGTTGGACTTGGTGGTCTTCATCTTGTCGAGCAGGAATTCCATCGCGCCGATCTCGTCCATGCCGTGCAGCAGCTTGCGCAGGATCCAG
Organism: Novilysobacter longmucuonensis; assembly: GCF_046600735.1. Classification (NCBI taxonomy): domain Bacteria; kingdom Pseudomonadati; phylum Pseudomonadota; class Gammaproteobacteria; order Lysobacterales; family Lysobacteraceae; genus Novilysobacter; species Novilysobacter longmucuonensis. The sequence continues at coordinate 3,838 of NZ_JBJMAW010000026.1, read as the reverse complement.
ATCTTCTGCAGCAGCTCGGGCTCGATCAGGTAGTCCTCGCGGCGGGTGCCGGAGCGGTTGATGTCGATCGCCGGGTACACGCGCTTCTCGGCAATGCGGCGGTTGAGGTGGACCTCGGAGTTGCCGGTGCCCTTGAATTCCTCGTAGATCACCTCGTCCATCTTGCTGCCGGTATCGACCAGCGCGGTGGCGATGATCGTCAGGCTGCCGCCTTCCTCGACGTTGCGGGCCGCGCCGAAGAAGCGCTTGGGCCGGTGCAGTGCGTTGGCGTCGACGCCGCCCGACAGCACCTTGCCGGAGCTCGGCAGCACGTTGTTGTAGGCGCGCGCCAGGCGGGTGATCGAGTCGAGCAGGATCACCACGTCCTTCTTGTGCTCGACCAGGCGCTTGGCGCGCTCGATCACCATCTCGGCGACCTGCACGTGGCGGCCGGCGGGCTCGTCGAAGGTCGAGGAGATCACCTCGCCGCGCACGGTGCGCTGCATCTCGGTGACTTCCTCGGGCCGCTCGTCGATCAGCAGCACGATCATGTGCACGTCGGGATGGTTGTGGCTGATCGCGGTGGCGATCTGCTGCATCATCATGGTCTTGCCGGCCTTCGGCGGCGACACGATCAGCGCGCGCTGGCCTTTGCCCTGCGGCGCCATCAGGTCCAGGATGCGGCCGGTGATGTCCTCGGTCGAACCGTCGGCGCGCTCGAGCTTGAACTTGCGCCGCGGGAACAGCGCGGTCAGGTTCTCGAACAGCACCTTGTTCTTGGACGCTTCCAGCGGCTCGCCGTTGATCGTGTCGACGATCGACAGCGCGAAGTAGCGCTCGCCGTCCTTCGGGAAACGGATGCGGCCCGACAGGTGGTCGCCGGTGCGCAGGTTGAAGCGGCGGATCTGGCTCGGCGAGATGTAGGTGTCGTCCGGGCCGGCCAGGTAGCTGGCCTCGGCCGCGCGCAGGAAGCCGAAGCCGTCGGGCAGGATTTCCAGCACGCCGTCGGCGGCGACGCCTTCGCCGTGGCGGGTCAGCACCTTGAGCAGGGCGACGATGACGTCCTGCTTGCGGGCGCGCGCCACGCCTTCCTGGATGTTGAGCTGTTCGGCGATCTCCAGCAGCTGCTGCGCCGGCATGCGCTTGAGGTCGCTCAGCGAGTACTGCGGGAAGCCCTCGGGCACCTGCGGATGCGGGCGCGGGACGAAGGACTCGTTGCCACCATCATCGCTGGGCAGCCCGTCGCGGTTGCGCCCGCCGCCGCCGCCGCCACTACGCTCGCGCCGGTTGCGGAAACGCTCGCGACGGTTGCCGCGGCCCCCGTCGGGCTGTTCGCCACGGTTCTGGTCGGCCCGGTTCTGGTTGCCGCGCTGCTGGTCGCCACGCCCGGCATTTCCACCACCGTCACCCTGGCCTTCGCCGCCACCCTGGCGGGATTCACCACCGGCGGATTCGTTGCCGGCCGGCTGCTTGGCCTGGGGCTTCTGTTCACCCTGGGGCTTCTGCTCACCCTGCGGCTTGGCGTCAGCCGAAGCCTCCGCCTTGGGCGCGGGCTTGCCGTCGGCCTTCGACTGCTCCGGCTTCCCGGCATCGTCGCTGCGGGCAGCAGGTGCTTCGGCACGCGCGGGCGCCGGCTTGGCGGCCTCGGGCTGCGTTGATTCGGTCTTGTTGGCCGGAGTAGCGTCGGCCTTGGGAGCACGCGGTTTGCGCACGCGCTTTTCGGCGGTATCGCCGGCGTCGGGGGTGTTATCGGACAAGCGGGAATTCCTCGCTAGGCGGCGAGCGCCCGCGTCTGCGGGCGGAGCGTCAGGGACGAAAAGGTTCGAGAAGGGTGCGGCGGGGAACCGCGCCACGACCCTATGAAACGGGCCGCGACAGCCATTCAGGCGCCGGGTACTGCGAAACTAGCACTGCCACAAGGCCACCGCAAGCGTTACGCCCGCGTGCCGGTTCAGCTGCCGGGGCAGCGCTGGGGGCCTCCGGCGGCGCAGGGCGCCACCGGGGTCAAACCGGTTCTCAGAGCGCCTTGTCGATCATCTGCGCCAGCTGGGCCTTGCCGACGGCGCCGATCTGGGTCGCCTGCACCTGGCCATCCTTGAACAGCAGCAGCATCGGGATCGAGCGCACGTGGTACTTCATGGCTGTCGCGCGGTTGTGGTCGACGTTGACCTTGGCGATCTTGACGCGGCCGTCGTAGGTCTCCGCCAGGTCGTCCAGCGCTGGTGCGATCATCTTGCACGGGCCGCACCATTCGGCCCAGAAGTCGACCAGGACGGGCTCCGACGACTGCAGCACGGCGGAATCGAAGTCGGCATCGCCGACCTGCATGACTTTATCGCTCACAAGACTCTCCTGCGGATGGCGGGCTCCAGCGGTGGGCGCCGGGCAATTTGCCGATGGTTGGCGTTAAACTGGGGCGTTACGCGGTGGCTTCAAGCCCCGCACGCTGCGGTCAGGACGAAAATCTGGCCGACCCCGGCAGTCTGCTTCGCGGACGCCACCCACGCAAGCGCAGTCCTGCGCGCGGATTCCTGAACGCATGAGCGACAAACCCCTTACCGATATTTCCTTCTCGTCCTTCGACCTGCACCCGAGCCTGTTGGCCGGGCTGGAGTCGGCCGGTTTCACCCGTTGCACCCCGATCCAGGCGATGACCCTGCCGGTGGCGCTGAAGGGCGGCGACGTCGCCGGCCAGGCCCAGACCGGCACTGGCAAGACGCTGGCCTTCCTGGTGGCGGTGATCAACCGCCTGCTGTCGCAGCCGGCGCTGGCCGATCGCAAGCCGGAGGATCCACGCGCGCTGATCCTGGCGCCGACCCGCGAACTGGCCATCCAGATCCACAAGGACGCGGTCAAGTTCGGCAGCGAGCTGGGGCTGAAGTTCGCGCTGGTCTACGGCGGCGTCGACTACGACAAGCAGCGCGAGCTGCTGCAGCAGGGCGTGGACGTGATCATCGCCACCCCCGGCCGGCTGATCGACTATGTGAAGCAGCACAAGGTGGTCAGCCTGCACGCCTGCGAGATCTGCGTGCTGGACGAGGCCGACCGGATGTTCGACCTGGGCTTCATCAAGGACATCCGCTTCCTGCTGCGGCGCATGCCGATCCGCACCGAGCGCCAGACCCTGCTGTTCAGCGCCACCCTCAGCCATCGCGTGCTGGAGCTGGCCTACGAGCACATGAACGAGCCCGAGAAGCTGGTGGTGGAGTCGGAGTTCATCACCAATGCCAAGGTGCGGCAGCTGGTGTACTTCCCCTCCGACGAAGAGAAGATCCCGCTGCTGCTGGGCCTGCTGTCGCGCAGCGAGGGCGCGCGCACGATGGTGTTCGTCAACACCAAGGCGTGGGTGGAGCGGGTCGCCCGTGCGCTGGAGCGGGCCGGCTACCGCGTCGGCGTGCTCAGCGGCGACGTGCCGCAGAAGAAGCGCGAGTCCCTGCTGGCCAAGTTCCAGAAGGGGCAGTTGGAGCTGCTGGTCGCCACCGACGTCGCCGCCCGCGGACTGCACATCGACGGCGTCAGCCATGTCTACAACTACGACCTGCCGTTTGATGCCGAGGACTACGTGCACCGCATCGGCCGCACCGCACGCCTGGGTGCCGAGGGCGACGCGATCAGCTTCGCCTGCGAGCGCTATGCGATGAGCCTGCCCGACATCGAGACCTACATCGAGCAGAAGCTGCCGACCGCGCCGGTGGAGGCGGACCTGCTGGTGGCGCTGCCGCGGCCCAAGCGCGAGCGTCCAGAAGGCGATGCCGGGGACGACGAGGAAGAGAGCATCGGCGCGATCTTCAAGGATGCCCGTGAGCAGCGCGCCGCCGAGGAAGAGCGTCGCGGTGGCGGGCGCGGCAAGGGCCACGCC
>NZ_JBJMAW010000025.1:0-15306 GCF_046600735.1 Novilysobacter longmucuonensis | reverse complement strand
GCCGCCGGTTGCGCTGGCGCCGGTGCCGCGGGCGCCGCGCCTGGCAGCGCGCCGGCGCCATGCAGGCTGTCGAGCAGCGCGTCGAAATCCAGGTCGTCGAGGTTGTCGTCGTCGATGCCGGACAGTGCGGTCGAATCGGCCGCGGACGAGGCGCCGCCTGCGGACGCGCCGCCGTCGGCACGCAGGCTGGCCAGCAGCAGCTCCGGTACCGGCGCCGGCTCGCTGTCGGCGGCGATGCAGTCGAGCATGTCCACCAGCAGGTCGAGCGCCTGCTGGGCGCCGTCGAACGCGACCGGATCGAGCGGCACCCGGCCGCTGCGGGCCGCGTCGAAGCGGTCCTCCACCGCGTGACAGATCGTCACCATCGGCTTGAAATCCAGGAAGCCGGCGCCGCCCTTGATGGTGTGAAAGCCGCGGAACACCGCGTTGAGGCACTCGCGGTCGTCGGGCGCGTGTTCCAGGGTGACCATCTGCTCGCCGAGCTGGTCGAGGATCTCACGCGCCTCGACCAGGAAGTCGCTGCGGATGTCGGAACCCTGGTCCTCGAAGGCGGCGCTCATGCGCTACAGCCCCAGCGAGGACAGCAGCTGGTTGGCGTCGTCCTGGGTGGCCGGGGCCGGGTCGAGGCCCTCGACCGCCGGGCCGTGCCCGCGCGTGGACAGCTGCAGCGGCTTGTTGTCCTGCGGCGTGGCGTACTCGCCAAGGCCGACGTGCACCGCGCGCACCAGCTCGACTACGCGCAAAATGATCTGGCCGGTGAGGTCCTGGTAGCCCTGCGCGGCGGTTATTTCCGACAGCCGCGAGCGGATGCCGGCGAGCGCCTGCTGCTGCGCCTCGTCCTGCCCGGGGGGCAGTTGCCGCAGCAAGGCGCCGCATTCGTCGATCAGGTCCAGCGTGCGCAGGCTCGCGCCTTCGGTCAGGGTGACCACGTGTTCCAGTCGGGCACAGGCATCGGGCAGCGAGCTCCCATGTGCGCTGCCGGTGCCGTCGCCGAGGGCTTGCTCGAGCTCGCGCGCGAGCCTCGCCAGGCCCTGCACGAACGGCTGGGTACGCCACTGGATGAGCTCGTCGACGTTGGTCCGCCAGCTGGCGTGGTCCTCGTGCTCCAGTGCCCACAGCGCCGCATGCAGGCGCTTGGTGATGAGCTGGCGGTCCTCTGGGCCGAGGGCGTCGCTCGGGCCGGGGCCGGAGCCCTGACTCACGCGGCCGTCTCCAGGCGCTCGAAGATCTTGCCGAGCTTGTCGCCGAGCGTGCCGGCGGTGAAGGGTTTGATTACGTAACCGTTCACCCCGGCCTGCGCGGCCTCGATGATCTGTTCGCGCTTGGCTTCGGCGGTGACCATCAGCACCGGGATCTTCGACAGCGCGGCATCGCCGCGGATCGCCTTGAGCAGGTCGATGCCCGGCATGCCGGGCATGTTCCAGTCGGTGATCACCAGATCGAACGGGCCCTTGTGCAGCTCGACCAGCGCGCTGTTGCCGTCGTCGGCCTCGGTGGTGTTGAAGAAACCTAGATCGTTGAGCAGGTTCTTGACGATGCGGCGCATCGTCGAGAAGTCGTCAACGATCAGGATGCGGATGTTCTTGTCCATAGGGGGCTCGCGTTTGTCTTCTCGGGTGCTATCGGCGGGTGGACGGAATTCTTGAAGGGCGCTGGTGCGGGGAAGAAAGGGCGTTGGCCCGCAAAGGACGCGAAAGACGCAAAAAGGAAAGTGAGAAGAAAGAGGAGTAAGGAGGTAAGGAAGAGCGAGCCGCTTCTCCTTACCTCCTCACCTCCTTGCTTTCTTTTGCGTGCTTTGCGGACCAACCGCTCTCGCCCTAATCATCGTTCTCGGCCTCGTCGCGCCACTCGCCCAGGCGCGCGCGCAGGCGCAGCATGGCCTGGCCGTGGATCTGGCAGACCCGCGACTCACTGATCGACAGCACCGCGCCGATCTCGCGCAGGTTGAGTTCCTGTTCGTAGTACAGCGACAGCACCAGTTGCTCGCGCTCGGGCAGGTCGCCGATCGCGCCGCCGAGCGCCTCGCGGAACTCGTCGTGCTCGAACGCGCGCGCCGGCGTGGCGGTGCCGCGGGCGGCCAGGCGCGGCTCGCCGTCGTGCTCCTCGGCGTGCGCATCGAAGCTGATGAGCTGGCCGCGCGCCGCGTCCTCGAGCATGCGATGGTATTCGGGCAGCGACACGCCCAGCGCGGTCGCGACCTCCTGCGTGGTTGCGGCGCGGCCGGCCTTCTGTTCGATTTCGCGGGTGGCGGCGACCACGTCGCGGTAGCGGCGGTGGACCGAGCGCGGCACCCAGTCGCCGCGGCGGATCTCGTCGATCATCGCGCCGCGGATGCGGATCGAGGCGTAGGTCTCGAACGCCGCACCTTGATCCGCCTGGAAGTTGCGGGCGGCGTCGATCAACCCGAGCATGCCGGCTTGGATCAGGTCGTCGACCTCCACGCTGGACGGCAGGCGCGCGGCGAGGTGATGGGCGATGCGCCGCACCAGTTCGCCGTGGCGCTCGACGATGTCGGCGGCGGCGCCAGGCTGGCTCGAGCGCTGGTTCGACCGATAGGCAGCGGCCGCGACGTTCATGCCGCCGCACTGCGCGATGGCGGGGTCACCATGCGCTCCATGAAGAACTCGACGTGGCCGCGCGGACCCTGCGGGCTCTGCCACTGGCCGGCGCGGCGCGCGATGTCGCGGAACGCCAGCGCCGATGGGCTCGAGGGGAACGCCTCGACCACCGCCTCCTGGCGCTGGATCGAGCGGCGCAGCCACTCATCGCGCGGGATCGCACCGAGGTAGTTGAGGGTGATGTCCAGGAAGCGCGAGGTGACGCGTTCGAGCTTGTCGAACAGCTGCCGGCCCTCGGCCGGGTGCTGCACCTGGTTGGCGAGTACCTGGATCCGGTTGACCCCGCGGTCGCGGCTGAGCACCTTGATCAGGGCGTAGGCATCGGTGACCGAGGCCGGTTCGTCGCAGACCACCACGATCACGTCCTGCGCGGCCTGGCAGAAGGTCAGCACGCCGTCGGCGATCCCCGCGGCGTTGTCCACCACCATCGTGTCGATCGGCAGTTCGAGTTGGCTGAAGGCGTGCACCAGGCCGATGTGCTGCTGCGGCACCAGTTCGGTCATGTGGCGCTTGCCCGAGGCGGCTGGCACCACCCAGAGCCCGCGCGGGCCCTCGAGCAGGGTGTCGTGCAGCTCGCAGCGGCCGGCGAACACGTCGGCCAGGGTGAAGCGCGGCGACAGACCGAGCATCACATCGACGTTGGCCAGGCCCAGGTCGGTGTCGAGCAGCAGCGTGCGCTGGCCGGCATTGACCAGCGCCATCGCCAGGTTGACCGAGACGCTGGTCTTGCCGACGCCGCCCTTGCCGCTGGCCACGGAGATGACCCGCACCGGTGCCGCGGCAGGCTGCGGACCCGTCGGGGCGGCGACTTCGACTTGCTTGATCGGCTCAGCTCGCGACGACATGACGATCCTCGTTGGCAAGGGGGTGGGCAGGGTGGGCATCGGGACAATCGGCAGCACGGCGCAATTTCTCCAGTTGCAGGACCAGGCGCGACGCATCGGCGGTGTCCAGGTCGGCCGGCACCTGCTGTCCGTCGGTGGTGTAGATCAGCTTGAGGTCGTGGCGGACTGCGACCGACAGGGCGGCGCCGAGGCGGCCGGTCTCGTCGAGCTTGGTCAGCACCACGCCCTCCGGCGCGGCGAGGCGATAGCGCCGCACCACCTCGCCCAGGTCGTAGGGGTTGGCGTTGGCCGGCAGCACCAGCAGGCTGCGCAGGCGCTGGTTGGCGCGCAGCCAAGTGATCTGGCTGAGCAGGGCGAGATCGCGCACCGCGTAACCGGCGGTATCGACCAGAACCAGCGGGTAGTCGGCCAGCTGCTCCAGCGCCCTGGGCAGGCCCTCGGGGCCGGACGCCTCGCACACGGTGATGCCGAGCGTGCGGCCGTGGGCCTGCAGTTGTTCGCGGGCGCCGGCGCGCTCGACGTCGGTGGTGACCAGAGCCACGTCGCGGGCGCGGTGGCGTTGCGCATAGCGGGCGGCGAGCTTGGCCAGCGTGGTGGTCTTGCCGGCGCCGGTCGGGCCGATCAGTGCGATCACGCCGCCCTCGTCGATCGGCTCGCTGCGCGAGACGGTCAGCATGCGGGCGAGCTCGGCCAGCATCGGCGCGCGGGTCTTGGCCGGGTCTAGCTGCGGGTCGAGCTTGGCCGCGATGGCCTGTGCGAGGTTCTCGTCGCAACCGTAGCCGAGCAGGGTGTCGTAGGCGGCGGCGCGCGCCGGCGAACCGCGCAGGCGCTCGACCGCGAACTGGCCCATCTCGCGCTCGATCAGCTGGCGCATGTTGGCCAGTTCGTCGCGCATCGCGGCGATGCCGGGATCGAGGTCGCGGCCGCCGACGCTGCGCAGGTGCCGGGTGTCATGCCCGGCATCGTGTTCAGCGTGGCGTTCGGGCGGTTCGGCCATCGGCTCCAGCTGCAGTTCGGGCTTCGGGGCGGCCGGCGATGGAAGCTTGGTCGCCGCTAGCGGGTTCGGTACCGCGTCGGCGTCGGTCTGCGCAGGCAGTGCCGGCGCTGTCTGCGCGGTGTCCGCGGCGACTGCAGTCGGCGTCACCGGCGCTGACGTTGGCGCCGGAGCCAGCGCCGCCATCATTTCGTCGAAGCGGGCGGTGGAGGGCGGCGGGCTTGCGGCTGGCGGGGGTGTGCTGGGCTGCGGCGCGGCCGGGGCGGAGGTCAGCTCGGCCAGGGTCGGGGTGCGGTCGGCGGCAGGCGCGGACGCGCTCGGCTCGCCGCCGAGGCGGAATACCGCACGGGCGCGGGTCGCCAAGGTCTCGCGCACCGGCGGTGGCGCGGCGGTGGGCTTGGTGGCGGCTGGCTTGGCAGGGGCCGGCTGGGCGGCGGCCTGCGCAGGTTCCGCGCTCGCCACCATCGCGGGGGGCGAGCTCGCTGGCATCGCGTCCAGCACCTTCGGCTTCAGCGGCTCCAGTCGCGGCGCGGCGGCGCGCAGTGCCTGCTGTACCAGGGCTTCGTCGTAGTCGGTGGCGGCGACGATCTCGATCCCGCCCTCGACCGGTCGGTTCGACAGGATCACCGCATCGGCGCCCTGCTCGTCGCGCACCATGCGCAGGCCGGTGCGCATGTCGGGGGCGGTGAAGCGTTTGATTCTCATGGGGTTGCTCCTTCGGAGCCGGGACCGGGGACCCGGGGCAGGGGACCCGGGAAAGCGGGGTGCGTCGACGCTGGGCGCGACGCAATCGACTGGCCTTGGTAAATCTGTTGCATCTCGCTTTTGCTCCTAAAGATTCTCCGGGTCCCCGGGCCCGGCTTTCACCCCACCGACCCCACCAGCCGCAGCCGCTTGTCCTCCGGTACCTCGCCGTAGGCCAGTACCGACAGGGCCGGTACGCTGTGGCGCACGAGGCGGGCGATCGTTGCGCGGATCCCGGCGGGGACCAGCAGCACCGCGGGTTCGCCGCGGCCTTCCTGGCGGGTGACGCACTCGCTGAGGTTCTGGTGCAGTCGCTCGGCCAATCCGGGCTCCATCGCGGCGCCTGAGCCGCTGACCGAGTCCTGCAATACCCGTTCCAGCGCCGGCGCCAGGGTGTAGACCGGCAGCTCGGCATTGAGGCCGTTGAGTTCCTGCACGATGAAGCGCCCCAGGGCGGTGCGCACCGCGGCGGTGAGCGTCGCCGGGTCCTGGGTGCTGGCGCCGTGTTCCAGCAGCGTCTCGACGATCTGGCGCATCTGCCGCACCGGCACGCGCTCGACCAGCAGCGACTGCAGCACCCGCACCACCACCGACAGCGGCAGCAGCTTGGGTGTCAAATCCTCGACGAGCTTGGGTGCGGATTTCCCGACACTGGCCAGCAGCTGCTGCACCTCCTCAAAGCCGAGCAACTCGGAGGCGCGCTCGTTGACCAGGTGCGACAGGTGGGTGGCGACCACGGTGGCCGCATCGACCACGGTGTAGCCGAGCGACTCGGCATGCGCGCGCTGGCTGGGCTGGATCCACACCGCGTCCAGCCCGAAAGCCGGGTCCTTGCCCGGCAGTCCGTCCAGCGGTCCGAACACGCGGCCGGGGTCGAGCGCGAGTTCGCGGTCCGGGTGCAGCTCGCCCGAGGCGATCGGCACCCCGTGCACCAGTACGCGGTACTGCCCCGGCGCCAGCTCGAGGTTGTCGCGCACGTGCACCGCGGGGATCAGGAAGCCCAGGTCCTGGGTCAGCTTGCGGCGCACGCCCTTGAGCCGCGCCAGCAGTTCGCCGCCCTGCGTCTTGTCGACCAGCGGGATCAGCCGGTATCCGACTTCCAGCCCGAGCGGTTCGACCGCGCGCACCTCGTCCCAACTCAGCTCGGCGCTGGGCGAGGGCGCGCTGCCGCTGGCCCCGGCGGCGGCCTCGGCGGTGGCCTCGTCGGCCGCGATCGCATTGCGTTTGTGCAGCCGCCAGGCGGCATAGCCGAGCACCGCGGCCAGCAGCAGGAACGGCAGGTTGGGCATGCCCGGGATCACCCCGATGATGCCCAGCATCAGCGCCGAGACGGTCAGCGCGCGGACTTGGCCGAACACCTGGCCCTGCACCGCCGCGCCCATTTCCTGCTCGCCGGTGGAGCGGGTGACCAGCATCGCCGTTGCGGTGGCGATCAGCAGCGCCGGCAGCTGCGCGACCAGGCCGTCGCCGATCGCCAGCAGGGTGTAGACCCGCGCCGACTCGCCGAAGTCCATGTCGTGCTGGAGCATCCCGATCAGCAGCCCGCCGATCAGGTTGATGATGAGGATCAGGATGCCGGCGATCGCATCGCCGCGCACGAACTTGCTGGCGCCGTCCATCGAGCCGTAGAAGTCGGCCTCCTCGCGCACTTCCTGGCGCCGCGCCTTGGCGTCCTCGCGGGTCAGCAGGCCGGCGTTGAGGTCGGCATCGATCGCCATCTGCTTGCCGGGCAAGGCATCCAGGATGAAGCGCGCCGACACCTCGGAGATGCGCCCGGCGCCCTTGGTCACCACGATGAAGTTGACGATGGTCAGGATCGCGAACACCACGATGCCGACCGCGTAGCTGCCGCCGATCACGAACTGGCCGAACGACTCGATCACGCGGCCGGCCGCGGCCGGGCCCTCGTGGCCGTGCAGCAGCACCACCCGGGTCGAGGCGACATTCAGCCCCAGCCGCAGCAGGGTGACCATCAGCAGCACGCTGGGGAAGATCGAGAACTCCAGCGGCCGCTTCACGTAGATCACCGCCAGCATCACCACCAGCGACATCGCGATATTGACGCTGAACAGCATGTCCAGCAGCAGTGGCGACAGCGGCACGATCACCATCGCCAGCATCGCCATGACCACGATCGGCGCGGCCGCGCCATTGCGCACCGCCGCGATCATGTTGGCGGCGGAGAACCGGTTCTGTACCGCGCTCATGGCGCCGGGGTTCCGTCGCCTGGCGGATCGCCGGCGTCTTCGGCGCGACCGTCGGCCTCGGCCTCGCCCAACGTGATGCCGTCGAGCACCGGCGCCGGCCCGTGGGCCGGGTGCCAGCGCTTGAGCTGGTACACGTATGACAGCACCTGAGCGACGGCGGCGTAGAGTTTCACCGGGATTTCCTGATCGACCTGGGCGGTCCGATACAAGGCCCGTGCCAGAGGCGGGGTCTCCAGCACGCTGATCCGGTGCTGCTGCGCCACCTGGCGGATCATCAGCGCGATCTCGTCCACCCCTTTGGCCACCACCTTGGGCGCGCGCATGTTGTCCGCGTCGTACTTCAGCGCCACCGCATAGTGGGTCGGATTGACCACCACCACGTCGGCGGTCGGCAGCGCTTCCATCATCCGGCGCTGCGACATCTGCTGGGCGACCTGGCGCACGCGCGCCTTAATTTCGGGATTGCCTTCGGTCTGCTTGAGCTCGTCGCGGATCTCCTGCTTGGTCATGCGCAACTTGACCGTGTGCTGCCAGCGTTGCCACGGCACGTCGACCGCGGCGAGCAGCCCGAGCGAGGCGATCATCGCGATGAAGGTGCCGATGGCCACGCCCAGTCCGGTGCCGGCGGCGCCGTGCAGCGACATGCGCGGCATTGCCAGCAGCTCGTGGAATGCCGCGTAGATGACCGCCGCGCCGACCCCGATCACCAGCAGCACACGCAGCAGCGAGCGCAGCAGCTCGGCCAGCCCCTCCTTGCCGTAGATCCGCTTGAATCCCTTCATCGGATCGAGCCGGGTGAAGTCCGGCTGCAGCGCCTTGTTGGAAAAGCCGATGCCGCCCATCACCGCCGGCGCGATCAGGCACGCGCCCAGTGCGACCAGTATCACCGGCAGTACCGGCAGCATCAGCTCGACCATCAGCCCGACGGCGTGCGGCAGCAGCCGATCGGGGCGACCCACCGAAGCCGGGTCCAGGGTCAATGCATCACGCAGCCAGCTTTGCGCGGCCACGCCAATGCCGGGCGCGTACATCAGCATCGCCAGCGAGGTGGCCCCGAGCACCGCGACGTTGCCGAGTTCGCGCGAGCGCGGAACCTGGCCCTTCTCGCGGGCCTCGCGCAGGCGCTTCTCGGTCGGTTGCTCGGTCTTGTCCTGTTGGTCCTGTTCAGACACCGGCGGCGCTTCCCTGTGTGGCTTCCCGTCTCGACACCCTCCTTTGGAAAAGGAGGGCCGGGGCGGATTTGCCGTTGCTCCTGCAAGAACAGCGCCAGAGAAAAATTCCCTAGCCCCTTGTAGGAGCGCTCCATGAGCGCGATCGCCCGGACGAGCGAAAGCCTCGCGCCCATGGGGCGCTCCTACAGAGGTAGTCCGCGGCCGCCCTCAGCCGGTCAGTGCGCGCGCCGCCATGAACGCGTCCTCGAACAACTGCTGCACCGGTGCCTGCAGTTGGCGCATCAACAGCCCCAGCAGCAGCAATCCGACCAGCAACGAAACCGGCAGGCCGATCACGATGGGGTTGAGCGCCGGCGCGGCGCGGGCCAGCACGCCGAAGGCGAGATTGACCGTGAGCAGCGCCATCATCACCGGCAGCGCCAGCAGCAGCCCAGCCCGCAGGCAGGTGCCGAAGAATGCCGGCAGCGCGGCGGCGAACTGCGCGGGGGCGCCCAGCGGCTGCCCGATCGGCAGCGCCTGGTAGCTTTCGAACAGCAGCTGGACCAGCGCCAGATGCGCATCCAGCGCGAAGAACACCAGCGCGAAGGCCAGATAGAACCACTGCGCCAGCACCGGCGAGGAGGCGCCGGTGAGCGGGTCGGCCATGGTCGCCAGCGACAGTGCCATGCCCTGGCTAATCAGCTCGCCGGCCAGGCGCCCGGCCTCGAAAGCCAGCCGCAGCAGCAGGCCGATGGAGATGCCGATGGCGAATTCGCGCAGCACCGAGCCGACCGTGAGCGCGTCGATCGCCGCCGCCGGCGGCGCCGGCAGCAGCGTCGAGATCGCCGCCGACAGTGCCAGGGTCAGCATCATGCGCGCACGCACCGGCATGCTGTTGCCGGAGATCATCGGCAATACCTGGATCGCGGCGCCGATGCGTAGCGCATGCCACAGCACCGCGCTGAGCATCGCGAACAGGTTGACGCCGCTGGCGGTGGTCAGGGTGACGGTGTCCATCAGGCGGCGTCGCGTTGTCCGCTCGACGAGGCAGTGCAAGAGCAAACCCATCCCCATCCCGGCCTTCCCCTTGAAGGGGAAGGAGACAAGCGGTATCGCGGCGCTCTGAAGCCCTCCCCTTCAAGGGGAGGGTTGGGTGGGGATGGGTTGGGCCGCGGCAGCATCAGCGCTACCCGATCAGATGCGGAATCCGCTGGAACAGGTCGGTCGTGAACGACACCAGCCTGCCCAGCAGGAAATGCCCGGTCAGCGCCAGCGTCGCCGCCAGCGCGACCGCCTTGACCACGAAGGCGATGGTCTGCTCGTTGATCTGGGTGGCGGCCTGCACGATGCCGACCAGCACGCCGACCACCAGCACTGCCAGCAATGGCGGACCACCGAGCAGCAGCGCCATCTGCAGGCCGCGGCCGATTTCGGTGAGGGCGACTTCCGGGCTCATCGGATCGGGCTCCGGTCAGACCGCATTGAAGCTGGCGGCGAGCGAGCCGACCACCAGCACCCAGCCGTCGACCAGCACGAACAACAGGATCTTGAACGGCGCCGACACCAGCATCGGCGAGAGCATCATCATGCCCATCGACATCAGCACGCTGGCGACCACCAGGTCGATGATCACGAACGGGATGTAGATCAGGAACGCGATCTCGAACGCGGTCTTGAGCTCGCTGGTGAGGAACGAGGCGGCCAGTACGCCGAACGGGATGTCGGCGGCGCTCGCGTACGGGCCGCTGTTGGACAGCCCGGCGAAGGTCATCAGGTCGTTCTCGCGTATCTGCGCCAGCATGAAGCCGCGGAACGGCGCGGATGCCGCCTCCCATGCCGAGCGGAAGTCCATCTGGTTGTCCAGGTACGGCGAGATCCCGGCGATCCAGGCCTGGTCGAACACCGGCATCATCACCATCGTGGTCAGAAACAGCGCCAGCGCCAGCAGCACCTGGTTGGATGGCGTCTGCCCGGTGCCCAGCGCCTGCCGCAGCAGTGCCAGCACGATGATGATGCGGGTGAACGCGGTGATGCCCAGCAGCGCGGCGGGCAGCAGGGTGATGCCGGTCATCAGCAGCAGCACCTGCAACTGCAGGCTGACCGGCTCGCCGCCGATGCTGCCGACGTTGACCTGCGGCAGGGTCGGGCTCGGGTTGACCGTCGCCGGTTGCGCCTGGGCCTGCGCTGGCACGGTCTGCGCCGCCACTGGTGCGAGCACGCCCAGCAGCGCGAAGGCCAGCAGCGTCTTTGCCAGCAAGCGCCGGAACCGCACCGACACGCGGCTCACGACTTCTTCCCGAACTGCTGCGCGAGCAGCTGCGCGAACGGCGCGGGCGCATCCTGCACCGGCAGCGGCTCGGCCAGCGTGTGCAGGGTGCGGGTGCCGCCGGGGCCGACGCCGAGCAGCAGTTGGGTGCCGCCGACGTCGACCACCATCACCCGCTCGCGCTGGCCCACTGCGAGCGAGGCGACCACGCGCAATGACTTGTTGGAGCTGGCGGCCGCGCCCGGCATGCGCCGCGCCAGCCATGCCAGCGCCAGGATCAGGGCGACCACCAGCAGCAGCGCCAGCACCGCGCTGCCGACCGCGCCGGCGCTGGAGGGCGCGGCATCGGGCAGCGGCTGCGCCGGTTGCTGGATGGTGGCGGTGGTGGCGGTGGTGGCGGGCGGCGGGTCCTGCAAGGCGGTCGCGTCGGCCGACGGTATCGAGACCTCGGCGGCCTGCGGCATACGGCCCTGAGCGATGACCGGGCCGGCGTCGCTGGGTGAACTGACCGTGCCCGAGCCGGCTTCGGCCGTTGTCGCGTTCGCCGACGGCTCGGCCGAAGCGCGCGACGGCGCCGGCAACGACGGTGCCGCGCCGGTGTCAGCAGGTATCGGCGGGGGCGGGGTAGCCACGGCATCGCCCGACGGGCGAGCCGGCGTCGCGGTGCCCTGCGTCGCCGGGGCGGCCGCGCTCGAGGCCGCCGTGGTGCCGGCCAATGCCACAACCGGCGGCGGCGCGAGGGGCGTGCTCGTATCCAGCATCACTGCCTGCTCAGCGCAGCCGCTTGATGCGTTCGGCCGGGCTGACCACGTCGGTCAGACGCACGCCGAAGCGGTCGTTGACCACCACCACCTCGCCCTGCGCGATCAGGGTACCGTTGACGAACACGTCCAGTGGTTCGCCGGCGCCACGCTCCAGTTCCACCACCGAGCCCTGGTTGAGCTGCAGCAGGTTGCGGATCGGGATGCGGGTACGGCCGACCTCCAATGACAGCGACACCGAGACGTCGAGGATCACGTCGAGGTTGAGGTCGGCGCCGGCGCCGCCGCCGCCGCCGGCCTCGGCGCTGAGCGCTTCGAATGCGGCGCGCGCGGCGTCGCCGGAGCTGTCGGTCCGCTGCTCGGGTGCGGGCGTGGTGTCGGCGTTGGTGCCGGCGTCGGTCTGGTCTGTATTCATGACGATGTCAGGCTGTTGAAGGAGGGGACGGTGCGGGGCGCGTGCACGGAGGTGACCTTGACTGCGTTGCGGCCGTTGTGGGTGCCGAATTCGCCGGAGAACAGCGGCATCTGCTCGACCTTCAGCTGCACGGTGGGCGACAGGTCGATCGGGATCACGTCGCCGACCTTGAGCCGCGACAGCTCGCGCAGGCTGATCTGGCGCGTGGCCAGGGCGCTGCTGAGCTCGACCTCGGCGTCCTGCAGCTGGGTGCGCATCGCGCGGATCCAGCCTTCGTCGCGCTCGACGCGGTCGCTCTGCACGCCGGCGTCGAGCTGCTCGCGGATCGGCTCGAGCATCGAGTACGGCAGCGAGATGTGGAACTCGCCGCCGCCGCCGTCGAGCTCGACGTTGAAGCGGCTGACCACGATGTACTCGCGCGGGCTGATGATGTTGGCGAAGTGCGGATTGACCTCGGAGTTGAGGTACTCGAACTCCACCGGCATCACCGGCGCCCAGGACTCGACCAGGTCGGCGAAGGTCTGCTTGAGCAGCAACTGGATCACCCGCATTTCGGTCGGGGTGAACTCGCGGCCCTCGATCTTGGCCGGGTACTTGCCGGCGCCGCCGAAGAAGTTGTCGACCACGGTGAAGACCAGGCGCGGCTCGAACATCACGATCGCGGTGCCGCGCAGCGGCTTCATCTTCACCAGGTTGAGGTTGGTCGGCACCTGCAGCGAATGCATGTACTCGCCGAAGCGCACCAGGTCGATGCCGCGCACCGACAGGTCGGCCGAGCGCCGCAGCAGGTTGAACAGGCCGACCCGCCAGGTGCGGGCGAAGCGCTCGTTGATCATCTCCAGCGTCGGCAGCCGGCCGCGCACAATGCGGTCCTGGCTGGCGAAGTCGTAGTTGCGCGCCTCGCCGGGTTCCGGCGGCACTTCGGTCTCGACCGCACCGCTGTCGACGCCATGCAGCAGCGCGTCGATTTCGTCTTGGGAGAGCAGGTCGGCACTCATGGGTGGGCTCCTGGGTACCGGGACTACTGCGTGACCAGACTGGTGAAGAACACCGCTTCGACCTGGTCGGGCGCGGTCTCGTTCTCGAGCACCTTGCGGACTTCGGCCACGGCCTGCGCCTGCAGCCGCTCCTTGGCGCTGCGCTGGCCCAACTGGGCGGCCGTCTGCTGGCCGAACAGCAGCAGCAGGTGGTTGCGCAGCGCCGGGGCGTGCAGCTCCAGCGCGGCGGCGGTGGCCGGGTCGCGCGTCATCAGCTGCACGTCGGCCTGCAGGTAGCGCACCGGACCTGGATCGGCCAGGTTGACCACGAACGCGGGCTCGAGCGCGAAATAGATCGCCGGCGGCTTGGCCTCGGCATCCGCCGCGCCTTCCTCGGCGGCCTGCGCGGCCTGTGCCTGCCACCACCACCAGCCGCCTGCGGCCGCGCCGAGCACGACGACGGCGACGATGGTCCAGATCAGCCCGCGTCCACGACGCTTTGGTTTGGAAGTTGGCTCGGCAGACACGCATCGCACTCCTGGTGGGTTGCCAGGCATCGTGCAAGGGCCATGCCGGAGAAATCGCGCCGATCGCGCCGGAGTTTTGACGGGAGGCTGAATGCGCTTCCGCCGGAATACCGGCGGGGCGGGTCTACCGGCGAGGGGCGCTCGGGCGCTTCCCCGGCCGCTGTGCTGGAGGGCCGGGCGGGTTGGGGAGGATTTGCTCTTTTGCTCTTCGCTACTCGTCAGCCGGCAAAAAGTAAATCTCCCCCAGCCCCTCTTTTCCAAAGAGGGGAGCAAAGCGGAAGAGGGGCGCCGGAACTTGCTACTAGCGCCCGTTGACGCTGAACCGCCCCGGCCCCAGCAGCACAATCGCCACCGCCGTCACCAGGAACATGCCCTGCAGCTCCAGCGCCCAGCCGCCCTGGCTGCCGAGGCTGTCCAGCTCGCCCATGTGCACCAGCACGATCGCCACCAGCATGTTGATCGCGACCAGCACCCCGCCGAGGCGCGCATGCAGCCCGGCGATCAGCATCAGCGGCGCCAGCACCTCGCCGATCAGCACGCCATAGCCCAGGACCCCCGGGAGGCCCTGGGCCTCGACCATACCGACGATCCCGCCCATGCCGCCCTTGAGCTTGGCGATCCCGTGCAGCAGCACCAGCACCCCGAGGGTGACGCGCAGGAGCAGCTTGGCGAGGTCGTGCTGGGTGGCTGGATTCATCGAAGGTCGCCTCGGATTCGTCGGAAAGGCCGCAGCATAGTGCGCGCGATGCGGTCTCGTCTGCCCAGACGGGTGCTTCCGAGGATCGCCCGGCGCAAACTGTGCGTCCACCTACACGAGGACCGGCCATGCTCGCCTACGTCACCATCGGGACCAACGATCTGCCGCGCGCCGCGGCTTACTACGACGAGCTGCTGGCCGTGCTCGGCGGCACGCGCATGATGGAAGGCGAGCAGTACGTCGCCTGGACCACCACCCCGGACGCGGCCGGCCTCGGCGTCACCAAGCCGTTCGACGGCAATGCCGCGACCGTCGGCAATGGCGTGATGGTCGGGCTGCAGGCGCCCGATCGCGATACCGCCGATCGCCTGCACGCCAAGGCGCTTGAACTCGGCGGCAGCGACGAAGGCGCACCGGGCCAGCGTTGGGAAGGTTTTTACGCCGGCTATTTCCGCGACCTCGACGGCAACAAGCTCAACGTCTGCTACTTCGGCGCGTAGGCCCGCATCCGACGTGCATGACGCATGACACCGAATCGGGCACGGTGGCCATCCGCGGGCCGGTCGGGCCGGGCACGAAGTAAGCGGCCAGGCGCGTCGAATGCCGTCTTTTGCTCGTCATTTCCGCGAAAGCGGGAACCCGGTGCCGTCGATCTTCGACCACCTGAAGGGCGTAGATCCGCGCCATCGCGAGAATTACAGCGGGTTGGGTTCCGTGGGGTTGCGAGGGTGCAAAGCCAGTGCAATTACCGAATCGGCAGGTGCACGCGTCGTCCGTTCCAGCCCAGCACCACCGCATCGGCGGTGATCGCATCGACCACGGCATTGCCGATGCGGTCGCCTTCGCCGACGCGCGAGCCGTCGACGATGGCGAAGCGTTCGGTGGGCGTCGGCGCCCAGAAGTGCATGCTGATCTTCAGCGGCGGCAGTTGCCGGCGCTCCTCGGCCGACAGGTCGGCGAGCGTGGTCGGCTCGCCAGTGGCTGCGCCCGGCGCCGCGGCTGACGGAGTGGGTGCCGGCGCAACGGCAGGCACGCTGGCGGCGGGCTCGGCTGCGGGACGCGAAGCGATGCGCTCGCCGGGCAGGATTCCCAGCAGCCCCACCA
>NZ_JBJMAW010000024.1:0-16988 GCF_046600735.1 Novilysobacter longmucuonensis | reverse complement strand
GGCCGATTCGTATTCCACGTGCGCGGTCGAGATCGTGATGCCGCGCGCCTTCTCTTCCGGCGCCGCGTCGATCGCGTCGTAGGCCTTGAACTCGCCACCGAAACGCTCCGCGCCCACCTTGGTCAGCGCGGCGGTCAAGGTGGTCTTGCCGTGGTCGACGTGGCCGATCGTGCCTACGTTCACGTGCGGCTTGGTGCGCTCGAACTTACCCTTTGCCATGATTTTCTACCTTTGAACTGGATTGATCGTTGTTTGCCCCGAGCTGGGAGGGCCAGCTGCGAAGGGCATTTTTGTCCGCGAAGGACGCAAAGTGCGCAAAGGCCGCAAAGTAAAAATCTATGGAGCTTTTTTGCGTTTTTTTGCGTTCTTTACGGACTGTTCTGAATCAGTTTTTCTTGATCACCGATTCGGCGATGTTCGCCGGCGCTTCGGCGTAGTGGTCGAACTCCATCGTGAAGGTCGCGCGACCCTGGGACATCGAGCGCAAGCTGGTCGCGTAGCCGAACATCTCGCCCAGCGGGATCATCGCGTTGATGATCTTGCCCGACGGGGTGTCGTCCTGACCCTGCAGGATGCCGCGGCGACGGCTGACGTCGCCCATCACGTCACCGAGGTAATCCTCCGGCGACACGATCTCGACCTTCATGACCGGCTCCAGCAGGACCGGGCTGGCCCGGTGGAAGCCTTCCTTGAAGCCCATCGAGCCGGCGATCTTGAACGCCATTTCCGAGGAATCGACTTCATGGTACGAACCGTCGACCAGCTTCACCTTGACGTCGACGATCGGGTAGCCGGCAAAGATGCCGTTGGCGACCGCTTCCTGGATGCCCTTGTCGACCGCCGGGATGTATTCCTTCGGCACCACGCCACCGACGATGGCGTTCTCGAAGGTGTAGCCCAGACCGCGCTCCTGCGGCTCGATCTCAAGCCACACGTGACCGAACTGGCCCTTGCCGCCCGACTGGCGGACGAACTTGCCTTCGGCCTTGACCGCCTTGCGAATGGTTTCGCGATACGCGACCTGCGGCTTGCCGACGTTGGCCTCGACATTGAACTCGCGCTTCATGCGGTCGACCAGAATGTCCAGGTGCAGCTCACCCATGCCGGCGATGATGGTCTGGCCGGACTCTTCGTCGGTGCGCACGCGGAAGGACGGATCCTCCTGCGCCAGACGGCCCAGCGCCATGCCCATCTTTTCCTGGTCGGATTTGGTCTTGGGCTCCACCGCCATCGAGATGACCGGCTCCGGGAAGATCATCCGCTCCAGCGTGATGATGTGGTCCTGCGCGCAAAGGGTGTCGCCGGTGGTCACGTCCTTCAGGCCGACCGCCGCGGCGATATCGCCGGCGCGCACTTCCTTGATCTCTTCGCGGTTGTTGGAGTGCATCTGCAGGATGCGGCCTACGCGCTCCTTCTTCGACTTGATCGGGTTGTAGACCGCATCGCCGGAATTGAGCGTGCCCGAATAGACCCGGAAGAAGGTCAGCGAGCCCACGAAGGGGTCGGTCATGATCTTGAACGCGAGGGCGGAAAACGGCTCGGTATCGAGCGCCTTGCGGCTGTCTTCCTTCTCGTGGTCGTCGATGCCCGGCACCGGCGGACGGTCGGCCGGCGACGGCAGCAGCTGGATCACGCCGTCGAGCATGGCCTGCACGCCCTTGTTCTTGAACGCGGTGCCGCAGAAGACCGGAATCACTTCCACCTTCAGCGTGCGCTCGCGCAGGCCGGCCACGATCTCGTCCTCGGACAGCACGCCGTCGTTGAGGTACTTGTCCATCAACTCTTCAGTGGCCTCGGCCGCGGCCTCGACCATGAAGCTGCGGGCCTGGGTGGCCTTGTCCATGAGCTCCGCAGGAATATCGCGGTACTCGAACGTAGTGCCCTGCGAGGCGGTATCCCAGTGGATCGCCTTCATCTTGATCAGATCGACGACGCCCTCGAACCCGTCCTCGGCGCCGATTGGCACCTGCATCGGCACGGCATACGCGCCCAAGCGGGACTTGAGCTGGTCGACGACCTTGTCGAAGTTCGCGCCGGTGCGGTCCATCTTGTTGACGAACGCAAGGCGCGGCACCGCGTACTTGTTGGCCTGGCGCCAGACGGTCTCGGACTGCGGCTGCACGCCACCGACCGCGCACAACACGAACACCGCACCGTCGAGCACGCGCAGCGAACGCTCCACTTCGATGGTGAAGTCGACGTGCCCGGGGGTGTCGATGATGTTGAAGCGGTGCTGCGGCAGGGACTTGTCCATGCCCGACCAGAACGCGGTGGTGGCCGCGGACGTGATGGTGATGCCGCGCTCCTGCTCCTGCTCCATCCAGTCCATCGTCGCGGCGCCGTCGTGCACTTCGCCGATCTTGTGACTGACACCGGTGTAGAACAGGATGCGCTCGGAGGTGGTGGTCTTGCCGGCATCGATGTGGGCCATGATGCCGAAATTGCGGTAACGATCGATGGGAGTAGTGCGGGCCACGGGGCTGCCTCGGCTTGTAATGATTTTGAGAAGTCCGCGCCTGGATGCGCGGGCTCTTGCGAGGGACTCGCAAATTGGCAGACGCCGCCTGACGGCGGCATCCGGTTCGCATGGCGGCCTAGCGGCCGCGCGGCAGCGCGCGATGCGCCGCTCGGGATGCCCGACGCCTGGGCGTCAGGGCACCGGGATCACCAGCGGTAGTGCGCGAACGCCTTGTTCGCTTCCGCCATGCGATGGGTTTCTTCACGCTTCTTGACCGCGCCGCCACGGCTCTCCGAGGCATCCATCAGCTCGGCCGCCAGCTTGCGCGGCATGGTGTTCTCGCCACGCTTGCGCGCCGCGTCGATCAGCCAGCGCATCGCCAGCGCCATGCGGCGCGAGGTGCGGACTTCGACCGGCACCTGGTAGGTGGCGCCACCGACACGGCGCGACTTGACCTCGACCGACGGCGAGATGTTGGCCAGCGCCTTCTCGACGACCTCGAGCGCGTTCGGGCTCTTTTCGCCGATCACGTCCATCGCGCCATAGACGATCTTCTCGGCGACGGACTTCTTGCCGCTGTACATGACCATGTTGATGAAGCGCGCAATCGTCTCGCTGCCGTGCTTGGGGTCGGGCAGTACCGAACGTTGCGGAGTGGAACCTTTACGCGACATGTTTGTTTACCCAATCTCTGTAGGGTGGGTTTTAACCCACCGTTTTCTTTCGCGGCGGTGGGCTGAAGCCCACCCTACGAAATCATTAAGACTTCGGACGCTTGGCACCGTACTTGGAGCGGCGCTGACGGCGCTTGGCGACACCGGCGGCGTCGAGCGAGCCGCGCACGGTGTGGTAGCGCACACCGGGCAGGTCCTTGACGCGACCGCCGCGGATCAGCACGACCGAGTGCTCCTGCAGGTTGTGGCCCTCGCCGCCGATGTACGAAATGACTTCGTAACCGTTGGTCAGGCGCACCTTGGCCACCTTGCGCATCGCCGAGTTCGGCTTCTTCGGCGTGGTGGTGTAGACACGGGTGCAGACGCCACGGCGCTGCGGGCAGTTCTCGAGCGCCGGTGAGGTGCTCTTGTACGTGGTCGCCTGCCGCGGCTTGCGGACCAGCTGATTGATCGTCGCCATCTGGAGCTCTTTGAAGTAAGTGCCGGCCTCCCGGAGCGGGAAACGGCGCCTTGCGTGAAAAAACGAACGGCAAGCCGGATACACCCGGCCCACCGAGACGGAGAAGTATAGCCCGCGCCGAACGAGGTCGTCAACGCGCACAAGACTGGAGCGGTGAGTCGCCCGCTGCGCGGGCTGTGAGAGACCGCGTTGCGGTCCGTGAGAGAGGTCAGCCCTGTCCGGCTGTCCTTCCTCACTTGCTCACAGCGCCGCAGGCGCGACTCACTGCTGCTTTCCAGCCAATCCCGCCCTGCCCTGGGCCCAACACGAGGCGCTCCCTGCGCCTCATTTGGTGATCTGGGACGGCCCCGAAGGGCCGTCACGATGTTGCCGGTGTTGCGAGCCTACGAAGCGCTGGACTCCTCGCCCGCCGGGCCGACGGATGCGTCGACCGTGGTGCTGACGGTTTCGTCGGCCGCCTCGGCGGTGACCGGCGCGGACAGCGCTTCCATCTCCGAGTCGGTCAGCCCCGAGGCGTTCTTGCGGCGCTGGCTGTGGTACGTCAGGCCGGTGCCGGCCGGGATCAGGCGGCCGACGATCACGTTCTCCTTGAGCCCACGCAGGCCATCGCGGGTACCGCGCACGGCGGCCTCGGTCAGCACGCGGGTGGTCTCCTGGAACGACGCGGCCGAGATGAACGACTCGGTCGCCAGCGAGGCCTTGGTGATGCCCAGCAGCACGGGGTCGTACTTCGGCACGATCTCGTTGCGGCCGGCGACCTTGGCCGCTTCCTCGAGGAAACGCTGGCGTTCGATCTGTTCTCCGTGCAGGAACTTGCTGTCGCCCTGGTCGGTGACCTCGACCTTGCGCAGCATCTGGCGAACGATCACCTCGATGTGCTTGTCGTTGATCTTGACGCCCTGGAGACGGTACACGTCCTGGATTTCCTTGGTCAGGTACACCGCCAGCGGCTCGACGCCGAGCAGGCGCAGGATGTCCTGCGGGGTCGGCTCGCCGTCCACCACGGTCTCGCCCTTCTCCACGTGCTCGCCTTCGAACACGATGATCTGGCGATACTTGGGAATCAGCTCCTCGTGCTCGTCACCGGACGCGTCCTTGATGATCAGGCGCTGCTTGCCCTTGGTGTCCTTGCCGAAGCTGACGATGCCCGAACGCTCGGCCAGCACCGCCGGATCCTTCGGCTTGCGCGCCTCGAACAAATCGGCCACGCGCGGCAGACCACCGGTGATGTCGCGGGTCTTGGAGGCTTCCTGCGGGATCTTGGCGACCACGTCGCCGACGCCGACCGCGGCACCGTCCTGCAGGTTGACGATCGAGCGCGGCGGCAGCTGGTACTGCGCCGGCAGGTCGGTCCCCGGGATATTGAGGTCGTTGCCCTTGGCGTCGATGATCCGGACGATCGGGCGCAGGTCCTTGGCGGCCGAACCGCGGCGCTTGGGATCGGTGATCTCGCGCGATGCCAGACCGGTCAGTTCGTCGGTCTTCTCGATCACGGTCACGCCGTCGACGAAATCCACGAAGCGCAGGAAACCGGCGACCTCCGAGACGATCGGGTGGTTATGCGGGTCCCAGTTGGCGATCTGCTGGCCGGCCTTGATCTGGCCGCCATCCTTGACCGACACGGTCGAACCGTACGGCAGCTTGTAGCGTTCGCGCTCACGGCCGTGGGTATCGAGCACCGACAACTCGCCCGAGCGCGACACCGCGACCAGGTGGCCGTTGGCGTGCGAGACGTGCTTGAGGTTGTTGAACTTGACCGAACCGGTGGTCTTGACCGTGACACTGTCGATCGCGGCGGCACGCGAAGCGGCACCGCCGATGTGGAAGGTGCGCATGGTCAGCTGCGTACCCGGCTCACCGATCGACTGCGCGGCGACCACGCCGACCGCCTCGCCGTGGTTGACCAGGTGCCCGCGGCCGAGGTCACGGCCGTAGCAATACGCGCACACGCCGAACGAGGACATGCAGGTGATGGTCGAGCGGACCTTGATCGACTGCACGCTGGCGTCTTCGAGCCTGGCGACCCACTGCTCGTCGAGCAGCGTATTGCGGGTCACGATCGGTTCCTCGTCGTCGCCCGGCAGGAACACGTCCTCGGCCACAACGCGGCCCAGCACGCGATCGCGCAAGGGCTCGACCACGTCGCCACCTTCGACGATCGGGGTCATGGTCAGGCCCTCGAGGGTGCCGCAGTCGGTCTCGGTGATCACCACGTCCTGCGCCACGTCAACCAGGCGACGGGTCAGGTAACCGGAGTTGGCGGTCTTGAGCGCGGTATCGGCCAAGCCCTTGCGCGCGCCGTGGGTCGAGATGAAGTACTGCAGGACGTTGAGGCCCTCGCGGAAGTTCGCGGTGATCGGCGTCTCGATGATCGAGCCATCCGGCTTGGCCATCAGGCCACGCATACCGGCCAGCTGGCGGATCTGCGCCTGCGAACCACGCGCGCCGGAGTCGGCCATGATGTAGATCGAGTTCATCGACTTCTGTGCGACCTGCTTGCCTTCGGCATCGGTCACGGTGTCGGTGCCGATCGCGTCCATCATGGCCTTGGCGACGCGTTCGTTGGTGCGCGACCAGATGTCGACCACCTTGTTGTAGCGCTCACCGGCGGTGACCAGGCCCGACTGGTACTGCTGCTGGATCTCCAGCACCTCGGCCTCGGCCTCGGTCAAGATGCCCTTCTTCTCGCCCGGGATGGTCATGTCGTCGATGCCGATGGAAACGCCGGCGCGCGTGGCGAACGCGAAGCCGGTGTACATCAGCTGGTCGGCGAACACCACGGTGTCCTTCAGGCCCAGCAGTCGATAGCTGGAGTTGATCAGGCGGCTGATGTTCTTCTTGTTGAGCTCGACGTTGGCCAGCGCGTACGGCAGGCCCTCGGGCAGGATTTCCTGCAGCAGGGCGCGGCCGACGGTGGTGTCGACGATGGAGGTCTTCTGCGAACGCTCGCCGTCCTCGCCGATCACCGTCTCGGTCAGGCGGACCTTGCACTTGGCGTGCAGCTCGACCACCCGGTGGTCGTAGGCGCGCTTGACCTCGGCGACATTGGCGAAGGCCATGCCCTCGCCTTTTTTGCCGACCAGCTCGCGGGTCATGTAGTACAGGCCGAGCACAACGTCCTGCGACGGCACGATGATCGGCTCGCCGTTGGCGGGGCTCAGGATGTTGTTGGACGCCATCATCAGCGCGCGCGCTTCCAGCTGGGCTTCCAGCGAGAGCGGCACGTGCACGGCCATCTGGTCGCCGTCGAAGTCGGCGTTGAACGCGGTGCAGACCAGCGGGTGCAGCTGGATGGCCTTGCCCTCGATCAATACCGGCTCGAAGGCCTGGATGCCGAGGCGATGCAGGGTCGGGGCACGGTTGAGCAGCACCGGGTGCTCGCGGATCACCTCTTCGAGGATGTCCCAGACCTCGGCCTCTTCACGCTCGACCAGCTTCTTGGCGGCCTTGATGGTGGTGGCCAGGCCACGGCGCTGCAGCTTGGCGAAGATGAACGGCTTGAACAGCTCCAGCGCCATCTTCTTGGGCAGGCCGCACTGGTGCAGCTTCAGGTACGGGCCGACCACGATGACCGAACGGCCGGAGTAATCGACGCGCTTGCCGAGCAGGTTCTGGCGGAAGCGGCCCTGCTTGCCCTTGATCATGTCGGCCAGCGACTTGAGCGGGCGCTTGTTGGTGCCGGTGATGGCGCGGCCACGGCGGCCGTTGTCCATCAGCGCATCGACCGATTCCTGCAGCATGCGCTTCTCGTTGCGCACGATGATCTCGGGCGCGTTGAGTTCGAGCAGGCGACGCAGGCGGTTGTTGCGGTTGATGACGCGGCGGTACAGGTCGTTGAGATCGGAGGTCGCGAAGCGGCCACCGTCCAGCGGCACCAGCGGACGCAGGTCCGGCGGCAGCACCGGCAGCACGGTCATGACCATCCACTCGGGACGGTTGCCCGACTCGAGGAACGCCTCGACCAGCTTGATCCGCTTGGTCAGGCGCTTGAGCTTGGTTTCCGAACCGGTCGCGGCGATGTCCTCGCGCAGCTGCACCATTTCGGATTGCAAGTCGATCGTGCGCAGCAGGTCGTAGACCGCCTCGGCGCCCATCGCGGCTTCGAAGTCGTCGCCGTGCTCCTGGCGCGCCTGCATGAACTGCTCTTCGTTGAGCAGCTGGCCGCGCTCGAGCGGAGACAGCCCCGGCTCGGTGACCACGAACGCCTCGAAGTACAGGATCCGCTCGATGTCGCGCAGCGTCATGTCCAGCATCAGGCCGATGCGCGAGGGCAGCGACTTGAGGAACCAGATGTGCGCGACCGGCGAGGCCAGGTCGATGTGGCCCATGCGCTCACGGCGCACCTTGGCCAGGGTTACCTCGGTGCCGCACTTCTCGCAGACCACGCCGCGGTGCTTCATGCGCTTGTACTTGCCGCACAGGCACTCGTAGTCCTTGACCGGCCCGAAGATCGCGGCGCAGAACAGGCCGTCGCGCTCGGGCTTGAAGGTGCGGTAGTTGATGGTCTCGGGCTTCTTGACCTCGCCGAACGACCACGAACGGATCAGGTCCGGCGACGCCAGCGCGATCTTGATCGCATCGAAGTCGAGCACGGGACGCTGCTGGTTGAACAGATTGAGTAGGTCTTTCATCAGGAATTCTCCAGTATCGAAGACCTTCGTCCTTGAAGGTCCTCAGGCTGCAGCAAGCGGCGTGTGCCGTTGCTGCGCTCTTTCCTCAAAGCGCACGTACAAGCGCGCGTACGAGAGCAGGCGGCGATCATTTGGTCTCTTCGAGTTCCATGTTGATCGCGAGCGAGCGGATTTCCTTCACCAGCACATTGAAGGACTCCGGCATGCCGGCCACCATCTCGTACTCGCCGTCGACGATGTTCTTGTACATCTGGTTGCGGCCCTGCACGTCGTCGGACTTCACCGTCAGCATTTCCTGCAGGGTGTAGGCCGCGCCGTAGGCTTCCAGCGCCCAGACTTCCATCTCGCCGAAGCGCTGACCGCCGAACTGCGCCTTGCCGCCCAGCGGCTGCTGGGTGACGAGCGAGTACGGACCGGTCGAACGGGCGTGCATCTTGTCGTCGACCAGGTGGTTCAGCTTGAGCATGTGCATGTAGCCGATCGTCACCGGGCGCTCGAACGCCTCGCCGGTACGACCGTCGTGCAGCATGGTCTGGCCGCTGGTCGGCAGTTCGGCCAGTTCGAGCATGCGCTTGATCTCGGTCTCGGCCGCACCATCGAACACCGGCGTCGCCATCGGCACGCCGTCGGTCAGGTTCCGCGCCAGCGTCAGCAGCTCCTCGTCGCTGAACTGCTTGAGGTCGACGCGTTCGCCATTGACCTTGTTGTCGTGGTTGTAGATCTCGTCGAGGAACTTGCGCAGCTCGGTGACCTTGGCCTGCGCCTCCATCATCCGCTGGATCTTCTGGCCCAGTCCTTTGGCGGCCCAGCCCAGATGCACCTCGAGGATCTGGCCGATGTTCATGCGCGATGGCACGCCCAGCGGGTTGAGCACAATGTCGACGGTCTCGCCGCTGGCGCTGTAGGGCATGTCCTCGACCGGAACGATCGTGGAGACCACGCCCTTGTTGCCGTGGCGGCCGGCCATCTTGTCGCCCGGCTGGATGCGGCGCTTCACCGCGAGGAACACCTTGACCATCTTCAGCACGCCCGGGGCAAGGTCGTCGCCCTGGGTGATCTTGTTGCGCTTGTCGGTGAAGCGCTTCTCGAATTCCTTCTCGTGCGTCTCGATCTGCTTCTGGGCGCGCTCGATGGCCTCGACCGCGTCCTCGTCCTTCATGCGCAGAGTGAACCAGTCGGACTTCTTCAGCCCGTCCAGCACCAGGCTGGTGACGGTCTCGCCCTTCTTCAGCCCCGGGCCGCCATTGGCGACCTTGCCGATCAGCTGACCGCGCAGGCGGGCATAGATCGCGCCCTCCAGGATGCGGAACTGGTCGTCGAAGTCCTTCTTGACGCGCTTGATCTCGGATTCCTCGATCTGCTTGGCGCGCTTGTCCTTCTCGATGCCGTCGCGGGTGAAGACCTGCACGTCGATGATGGTGCCGTCCATGCCCGGCGGCACCCGCAGCGAGCTGTCCTTCACATCGCTCGCCTTCTCGCCGAAGATCGCGCGCAGCAGCTTCTCTTCCGGGGTCAGCTGGCTCTCGCCCTTGGGCGTGACCTT
This sequence comes from Novilysobacter longmucuonensis, assembly GCF_046600735.1. Taxonomy (NCBI): domain Bacteria; kingdom Pseudomonadati; phylum Pseudomonadota; class Gammaproteobacteria; order Lysobacterales; family Lysobacteraceae; genus Novilysobacter; species Novilysobacter longmucuonensis. The sequence continues at coordinate 7,222 of NZ_JBJMAW010000024.1, read as the reverse complement.
GCCGACCAGGATGTCGCCGGCGCGGACTTCCGCACCGATGTACACCACGCCGGACTCGTCGAGCCGGTTGAGCGCGTTCTCCGAGACGTTGGGGATGTCGGCGGAGATCTCCTCCGGCCCCAGCTTGGTGTCGCGGGCGACCGCGGTCAGCTCCTCGATGTGGATCGTGGTGTAGCGGTCCTCCTCGACCACGCGCTCGGACAGCAGGATCGAGTCCTCGAAGTTGTAGCCGTTCCACGGCATGAACGCGACCAGCATGTTCTGGCCCAGCGCGAGCTCACCGATGTCGGTCGAAGGACCGTCGGCCAGCACGTCGCCGCGCGCGATCACGTTGCCGACCTTCACCAGCGGGGTCTGGTTGATGCAGGTGTTCTGGTTGGAGCGGGTGTACTTGATCAGGCTGTAGATGTCGACGCCGGCATCGGCTTCACCGACGATCTCCTCCTCGTTGACCTTGACCACGATGCGGGCCGCGTCGATCTGCTCGATCGTGCCGCCACGCAGCGCGTTCACGGTCACGCCCGAATCGCGTGCCACCGCCCGCTCGATGCCGGTACCGACCAGCGGCTTCTGCGAGCGCAGCGTCGGCACGGCCTGGCGCTGCATGTTTGCGCCCATCAGCGCGCGGTTGGCATCGTCGTGCTCCAGGAACGGCACCAGCGCGGCCGCCACCGACACGGTCTGCATCGGCGAGACGTCCATGAAGTGGATCTCGCTCGGCGGCTTCAGCAGCGACTCGCCCTGGTAGCGGCAGGCCACGAACTGCGCGGTCAGCCCGCCCTTGTCGTCCTGCCCGGCGTTGGCCTGGGCGATGACGTACTCGTTCTCCTCGATCGCGGAGAGGAACTCGACGTCGTCGGTGACCTTGCCGTCCACCACCTTGCGGTACGGCGTCTCCAGGAAGCCGTACTGGTTGGTGCGGGCGAACACCGCCAACGAGTTGATCAGGCCGATGTTCGGGCCTTCCGGCGTCTCGATGGTGCAGACCCGGCCGTAGTGGGTCGGGTGCACGTCGCGCACCTCGAAGCCGGCGCGTTCGCGGGTCAGGCCGCCCGGCCCGAGCGCCGACACGCGGCGCTTGTGGGTGACTTCCGACAGCGGGTTGTTCTGGTCCATGAACTGGCTGAGCTGCGAGGAGCCGAAGAACTCCTTGATCGCGGCGGCCACCGGCTTGGCGTTGATCAGCTCCTGCGGGGTCAGCCCTTCGGACTCGGCCATCGAAAGGCGCTCGCGCACCGCGCGCTCGACCCGGACCAGGCCGACGCGGAAGGTGTTCTCGGCCATTTCGCCGACCGAACGCACGCGGCGGTTGCCGAGGTGGTCGATGTCATCGACCACGCCGCGACCGTTGCGGATCTCGGTCAGCACCTTGAGCACGTCGAGGATGTCGGAGCTGTCGCCCTGCTCGCCGACCAGGCGCTTGGACTCCTCGTCCTTGCGCTCGCCGTAGTACTTGCGGTCGTACAGCACCGAGGCGCCGGTGATTTCCTTGCGGCCGATGCGGCGGTTGAACTTCATCCGGCCGACGCCCGACAGGTCGTAGCGGTCGAAGGTGAAGAACAGGTTGTGGAAGAGGTTCTGCGCGGCGTCCTTGGTCGGCGGCTCGCCGGGACGCATCATGCGGTAGATCTCCACCAGCGCCTCGAGCTGGGTCTTGCTCGGGTCGATGCGCAGGGTATTGGAGATGAACGGACCGCGGTCCAGGTCATTGACCCAGATCGTGCCGACCACCTCGATCCCCGCCTTGCGGAACTGCTCGAGCTGCTCCTCGGTGATCTCGTCGTTGGCCGAGGCCAGCAACTCCCCGGACTGGGTGTCGATCACGTCGTGCGACAGGATCCGGCCGACCAGGTAGCTGTCGGGCACCGCAAGCGCGGCGACTCCGGCCTGTTCGAGCTGCTTGACGTGGCGCGCGGTGATGCGGCGGCCGGCTTCGACGATGACCTTGTCGCCATCGGCCAGGTCGAAGTCCAGGGTCTCGCCGCGCAGACGCTCGGGCACCAGCTCGAGCTGGACGCCTTCGGTCGGGTCGATGTGGAAGGTGTTGACCTCGAAGAACTCGGCCAGCATCTCTTCGTTGTTGTAGCCCAGCGCGCGCAGCAGCACGGTCACCGGCAGCTTGCGGCGGCGGTCGATGCGGGTGAACAGGCCATCCTTCGGGTCGAACTCGAAGTCCAGCCACGAGCCGCGATACGGAATGATGCGGGCGCTGTAGAGCAGCTTGCCGGAGCTGTGGGTCTTGCCGCGGTCGTGATCGAAGAACACGCCCGGGCTGCGGTGCAGCTGCGAGACGATGACGCGCTCGGTGCCGTTGACGATGAAGGTGCCGTTGCCGGTCATGAGCGGGATCTCGCCCATGTAGACCTCCTGCTCCTTCACGTACTTGATGGCCTTGGTCGAGGACTCGCGGTCGTAGATCACCAGGCGCACGGTCACGCGCAGCGGGGCGCCGTAGCTCAGGCCACGGTTGCGGCACTCGCGCTCGTCGAATGCCGGCTCACCGAGCTTGTAGCCGACGTACTCCAGCGCGGCGTTGCCGCTGTAGCTTGCAATCGGGAACACCGATTTGAGCGCGGCGTGCAGGCCACGGTCCTCGCGCTTGGCCGGAGCGACATGCTCCTGCAGGAAGCCGCGATAGGAGTCGACCTGGATCGCCAGCAGGAACGGCACCTCGAGAATCGACTTGCGCTTGCCGAAATCCTTGCGGACGCGCTTCTTTTCGGTGAACGAGTAATTGTTCGTGGAAGCTGTGGTCATGGTGAGCTACCGCCTCTTGAAGCTGGAAATCGGAACGGGGAAACCGGGAATCGTCAAAGGCCGACTCGGCGCTGGACGGGTTCACGGACCTCTGTCTCGACCCCCTGGGGGGAAATTAAATTGCCAGTGGGAAGTCGCTGGTATTGCCGGCACCAGCACGCCCTCTCCCGCTACTTCCAACTGCCAACTCGGTTTAGTGCGGTCAGTCGCCTCGCTGCGCGAGGCTGGAAGTCGGCCGCCGCGCGGCCTGCAAACAGTCAGCAGGGGCCCTCGCCCGTACCCACTCCTACAGCGCGCAAAGCGCGCGCTTACCTCCCTCACCGCTTGTTGCAACAACGGCCAAAGGCCGGGGGCTTTCGCCCCCAGCCTCAGGTGGTCGCCAATGTCAGCCGGCGACGCAAGTACGGCTTACTTCACTTCGACGGTCGCGCCGGCGGCCTCGAGGTCCTTCTTGAACTTCGCGGCGTCGTCCTTGGAAACGGCTTCCTTCACGGCGCCGCCAGCCTCGGTGAGGTCCTTGGCTTCCTTCAGGCCCAGGCCGGTGATGGCGCGGACGACCTTGATGACCTCGACCTTCTTGTCGCCAGCGGACTTCAGCGAGACGGTGAACTCGGTCTGCTCCTCGACCGGAGCCGCGGCAGCGGCGGCCGGGCCGGCAGCGGCCACGGGGGCAGCGGCGGACACGCCGAACTTCTCTTCCATCGCCTTCACCAGCTCCATCACCTCCATGAGGGACTTGCCGGCGATCGCTTCGATGATCTGCTCGTTGGACAGGGACATTTTAATTACCTCGATTAACTAGATTGGAAACGACTGTGGCTTCGAGAAATCCGAAACCGAACTGGTGGGCTTAGGCCGCCTGCTGCTGGCCGACCGCGTTGGTGACGCGGGCGATCTGCGACGCCGGCTCGCTGAGCAAGCGAACGAGCATGGTGGCGGGCTGGGCCATGACGCTGAGCAACATCGACAGCGCTTCATCACGGGTCGGCAGCGACGCCAGGACTTCCACATGGGAGCCCGGGTACATCTGCCCGCCCAGCGAGACGAGGCGCGGTTTCAGCTTGTCGTTCGACTTGGCGAACTCCTTGATCAGACGTCCGGCAGCACCGGGGTCTTCCTGCGAGAAGGCATACAGCAGCGGACCGGTCAGATTGCCCTTGATGATGGCGTAATCGGTGTTCTCCACTGCACGCGAGACCAGCGTGTTCTTGGCAACCTTCAGGAACACGCCCGACTCGCGGGCCTTCTTGCGCATGTCGGTCATCTGACTGACGGTGACACCCGCATACTCCGCGGCAACCAGCGAGTGCGCCTTGCCGGCGACCTCGGCCAGTTCGGCAACGCTTTCCTTCTTCTGGGTCAGGGTAAAAGCCATTGCACTCCTCCGTACTTCAATTCCGCCCCGTGCAGATGCACGGCAGCGGTCCTCGGTCGGCATCGTTGGCCCGATGCCGGGAGCGTCGACAACAACGCTCCGGGTGGTGGCCGTTTCCAGTCAGATCCTGCGAACTGATCCTGGGAGGGCGGCACCATCTGCGCAGGCCCGGCCCCACTTGCGTGCGGCTGGATTAAGCGACCCCGCTTGCGCCGACGGCGATTCCCTGCCAGTACGAGCCTCCCTGCCCGTCGTCGGTGCGCGCTGACCGCGCCTGCGGTCTTTGACGGCTATCGCGTCGGGAGTGAACCCCTTGGCGACGCCCTCAAAAAATCGAGGAGAGAGTGATTAGGAGTGAGAAGTGAGAGAAGCAACTCTCGCTCCTCACTTCTCTTCACTCACTCCTGTCTTGTTACTTGAGCGCCAGACTCGACTGGTCCACGGTCACGCCGGGGCCCATGGTCGAGCTGATCGACACCTTCTGCAGATACTGGCCCTTCGCGGTCGCCGGCTTGGCCTTGACCAGGTCCAGCAGCAGCGCCTCCAGATTGCCCTTCAGCGAGGCGTCCTCGAAGCTGGCCTTGCCGATGGTGCAGTGGATGATGCCGGCCTTGTCGGTGCGGTAACGCACCTGGCCGCCCTTGGCGTTCCTGACCGCCTCGGCGGGGTTCGCCGAGACCGTCCCGACCTTCGGGTTCGGCATCAGGCCGCGCGGACCGAGCAGCGTGCCGAGCTTGCCGACCACGCGCATCGCATCCGGCGAGGCGATGACCACGTCGTAGTTCAGGTCGCCGCCCTGCATCTTCTCGGCCAGGTCATCCATGCCGACCGCCTCGGCGCCGGCGGCCAGGGCCTCGTCGGCCTTGGCGCCGGGCGGGGCGAATACCGCCACGCGGACGGTCTTGCCGGTGCCGCCGGGCAGCACGGTCGAGCCGCGCACCTGCTGGTCGGACTTCTTGGCATCCACGCCCAGGCGCACGGCGACGTCGACGGACTCGACGAACTTGGCCTTGGTCGCGGTCTTGATGATCTTGATCGCCTCGTCGAACGCGTAGGCCTTGCCCGCGACCACGGCGTTCTTGATTGCTTTTTCGCGCTTGCTGATCGCCATGTCTTAGCCCTCCACCGTCAGACCCATGCTGCGGGCAGAACCCGCAATCGTACGCACCGCCGCTTCCAGCTCGGCCGCGGTCAGGTCGGCTTCCTTCGCCTTGGCGATGTCCTCGAGCTGCTGACGGGTGACCTTGCCGACCTTCTCGGTGTTGGGGCGCTTGGAGCCAGCAGTGATGCCGGCCGCCTTCTTGAGCAGCACCGATGCCGGCGTGCTCTTGGTGACGAAGGTGAACGTGCGATCGGAATACGCGGTGATGACCACCGGCGTCGGCAGGCCCGGCTCGAGCTTGGAGGTCGCGGCGTTGAAGGCCTTGCAGAACTCCATGATGTTCAGGCCGCGCTGACCGAGGGCAGGACCCACCGGAGGCGAGGGATTGGCCTGACCGGCCTTGACCTGCAGTTTGATGTAGCCGACTACTTTCTTTGCCATTTCAGTTCTCCTGGAGTGCTAGCGCCTGCACGTCTCGCGACTGCGGGGCTCCTCCTGTTGCTGCGATTCGGGACTCGGGACTCGGGACTCGGAAAAACAAAAGCGGTGATCTGCGCCGTTGCTCTTCCGAGTCCCGGGCCCCGGGTCCCGGCCCTGGGTCAGGCCTTCTCGACCTGACCGAATTCCAGCTCGACCGGGGTCGAGCGTCCGAAGATCGACACTGCGACGCGCAGGCGGCTCTTCTCGTAGTTGATTTCCTCGACCACGCCGTTGAAGTCGTTGAACGGCCCGTCGACCACGCGGACCATCTGCCCGGCCTCGAACAGCACCTTCGGACGCGGCTTCTCGACGCCTTCCTGCACGCGGTTGAGGATCGCGGCGGCTTCGTGGTCGGCGATCGGCAACGGACGAGCGGCGGTGCCGCCGATGAAGCCCATCACCTTCGGCGTCTCCTTGATCAGGTGCCAGCTCTCGCTGTCGATGCGCGGGATGCCCGATTCGTCGTGGGTGGTGATCTGCACCAGCACGTAGCCGGGAAAGAACTTGCGCTCGGAACGGCGCTTCTGGCCGGAGCGCATCTCCACCACTTCCTCGGTCGGCACCAGCACCTCGCCGAAACGGTCCTGCATTTCGGCCCGGACGATACGGTCGCGCAGCGCCTGGGCCACCGACTTCTCGAACCCCGAGTAGGCGTGCACCACGTACCAGCGCTTGTTGCTGTCCGCCTGCTCCACGCCGTCCTGCTCAACGTCCGTCATTTTCTCATCGCTCCAAAAGTAGCTTGACCAGGAACTGGATCACTGTGTCGAAGCCGGCCAGAATCAGGGCGATCACCACCACCACAATCATCACTACCCACGTCGTGCGCAGGGCCTCCTGGCGCGTCGGCCAGACCACCTTGCGCAGCTCGAAGCGCGCCTCCGACAGGAACTCGAGCGTCTGCCCGCCCTTGGCGCTGGTGAAGAACACCACCACCGCGGCAATCAGGCCGCCGGCGACCAGCAATGCGCGCAGCGCACCGGGCCATTCGCTGAACCAGATGTAGCCGAACACGCCAGCCACCACCAGCGCCACGGCCAGCATGTACTTGACGATATCGCCAGCACCGCTGGATTTGGATTGTTCGACCTTGCTGTTCATCCGGCTCGTTGCACGCCCGCTTTGGTGAATGGCACGCCAGGAGGGACTTGAACCCCCAACCTGCGGTTTTGGAGACCGCTGCTCTGCCAATTGAGCTACTGGCGTATGTAAATCCGTTCCGGCCCTTGAGACGGCGAAGGCGGACCGCGGATTCGACCTCAATCCTGGCCCGCCGTTCGCACTTGGGTGAATCGCTCGCTTTGCTCGCTGTCAGTGGCGGCTGCGCCGCCTGTAAGGGGTCAGTAACACCGCCACTGACTCCTCACCTTCCTCACAGCCCGCGCAGCGAGCGACTTACCGGTTACTTAATGATCTTCGCCACCACGCCGGCGCCGACGGTGCGGCCGCCTTCGCGGATCGCGAAGCGCAGGCCTTCGTCCATCGCCACCGGATTGATCAGCGTCACC
>NZ_JBJMAW010000023.1:0-21066 GCF_046600735.1 Novilysobacter longmucuonensis | reverse complement strand
ACGGTAGACAGGCAAGGATCAAATGCTTTCGCCTGAAGGCGAGTTACTTTCTTTAAAGGGCCAAAGAAAGTAACCAAAGAAGGGCCCTTCCTCGACACTGCAAACACCTCGCCGTGCGGGCGACGCGGGGATTTTCCGACTCGGCATCCTGCCTCGGTCGGAAAACGGCGCACATCCATGTGCGCCGCCCCTTCGGGGTCTGTGGCGTGACAGGGTGGATTCACTGGCGCCGCCACAGCAACAGCAACAGCAAACGCGCGGGCGATCGGCGAGGACGGGGCGTCAGTGGTAGCCGGCGTCGGCGGCGATCTTGCCCTTGAACACGCTGTAGGACCAATAGGTGTAACCAAGGATCGCCGGCAATAGAAAGATCAGGCCGACCAGCACGAAGCCCTGCGACGACGGCGGCGAGGCCGCTTCCCAGATCGTCAGCGCCGGCGGCACGATGTTCGGCCAGATCCCCAGCACCAACCCGGCGAAACCCAGTACGAAAAAGCTCAGCGACAATACGAACGGGGCGGCGTCGTGCTTCTCGCGCATCACCGCGCGCCACAGCCAGAACGCGTTGACCAGCGCCAGCAGCGGCACCGGCGCCAGCCACAGGAAATTGGCGCCCTCGAACCAGCGCTCCATGATCCGCGAATCCAGGAAAGGCAGCCACGCGCTGACCAGCCCCATGAACGCCACCACCACCAGCACCAGCGGCCGGGTCAGGGTGCGGGCGACCAGCTGCATGCGTCCCTCGGTCTTGAGGATCAGCCAAGTGCTGCCGAGCAGCGCGTAGCCGAACATCACCGCCACGCCGGTCAGCATCGAGAACGGGCTGAACCAGCTGAAGGCGCCGCCGACGTACTTGCCCTCCTGCAGCGGCATGCCCTCGACCAACGCACCGAGGATCACGCCCTGCGCGAACGCGGTGAACATCGAGCCCAGCGCGAATGCCGCGCCCCACGCCGGCTTGGCCCGGGTCGCCTTGAAGCGGAACTCGAACGCGACCCCGCGGAAGATCAGCGCGATCAGCATCAGCAGCACCGGCAGGTACAGCGCCGACAGCACGATGCCGTAGGCGCGCGGGAACGCCGCCAGCAGGCCGGCGCCGCCGAGCACCAGCCAGGTCTCGTTGCCGTCCCAGATCGGCGCGGCGGTGTTCATCATGTGGTCGAGCTGGTCGGCATCCTCGGCGAACGGCGCCAGGATGCCGAGCCCGAGCACGAAGCCGTCGAGCAACACGTACATCAGCACGCCGAAACCAATCACGCCGAACCAGATGACCGGAAGCCAGTACTCCATCGTTTACGCTCCTCGATTGCCGGGCCTTGCTGTTGCTGCTTTTGCCCGTCATTCCCGCGAACGCGGGAACCCAGTGACTTCGCTCTGACCCGTGGTGACGGACCAAAGATCGTTCCAGTAAGGATTGGTTTGTTCGATCAGATCGATCTTCCAGTCCCTTCTCCATTTCTTGACCCGCTTCTCGCGCGTGATCGCCGAGTCCATCGTGGCGTGCTGCTCGAACCAGACCAGCCTGGTCACATCGTGCTCCTTGCTGAATCCCTCCGCGAGATGTTCACGGTGCTGCCATATACGTTGCACGAGATCGCTGGTGACGCCGAGGTAAAGAGTGCCGTTGCGCCGGCTGGCGGGCAGGTACACCGCTGGCTGGAGGTCCCTCACGCCACTGGGTTCCCGCGTTCGCGGGAATGACGAGCGAGCGCATCAAGCACGACAGCCTGCCGATTGCGCGGGCTCACGTGCCGGTACACCGCTGGCTGCAGGCCCATCACGGCACTGGGTTCCCGCGTTCGCGGGAATGACGAGCGGAAACACCGAGCTCACGAGCCATGCGCGAGCTCACTCATCCTCCTCGATCGACCGGTTGCCCATCGACAGCGGCCGCATCGCGGTCTTCTCGTGGTCGTCGTCATCGGGTGCGTGTTCGAAGACCTGCGGGCCTTTGCGCACCAGCTTGAACAGGAACCAGAAGCCCGCGCCAAACACGACCACGTACACCAGCACGAAGGTCGCCAGCGAGAACGCGACGCTGCCGGCGTCGATCGCACTGACCGCGTCGCGGGTGCGCAGCAGGCCGTAGATCACCCACGGCTGGCGGCCGATTTCGACCACGTACCAGCCGGCCAGGATCGCCACGAAGCCCGACATCGTCATCGCGCGCCAGCCGTTTTGCAGCCAGCGGCCACTCGCGGTCCCCGCGTCGAACAAGGTCTTGCGCCGCCACGCCCACATCGATGCCATCACCAGCAGCAGCATCGCAAAACCAATCCCGACCATCAGCCGGAACAGGTAGAACACCGGCGCCACCGGTGGGCGCTCGCTGGCCGGGACCGCGGTCAGCGGCTGGATCTCGCCGTCCCAGGAGTGGGTCAGGATGATGCTGCCCAGGCGCGGGATCGCGAGCTCGTAGTCGTTGCGTTCCTCGGCCTCGTTGGGCACCGCGAACACCACCAGCGGCACGCCTTCGCCGGCCGGTTCGTGCTCCCAGTGCGCTTCCATCGCCGCCAACTTGGTCGGCTGGTACTCGTGCACGACCAGGCCGTGCAGGTCGCCGACCAGGATCTGCACCGGCACCGCGATCGCGGCGAAGGCCACCGCGAGCTTCAACATGCGTTTGCCCGCGGCGACATGCACGCCGCGCCGCAAATACCCCGCGCCGACCCCGCCGATCACGAAGCAGGTGGTGAGGAACGCCGCCAGCACCATGTGCGTCAAACGGTACGGGAACGATGGGTTGAAGATGATCGCCCACCAGTCGGCCGGCTCGAATATCCCGTCGACGATCACGTGACCCTGCGGCGTATGCATCCAGCTGCTGGCCGAGATGATCCAGAAGGTCGAGATCAGCGTGCCCAGCGCGACCATGCAGGTCGCGAGGAAATGCAGCTTTTCCGGCACGCGCTTCCAGCCGAACAGCATCACCCCGAGGAAGGTCGCCTCCAGGAAAAACGCGGTCAGCACCTCGTAGGCCAGCAGCGGCCCCAGGATGTTGCCGGCGCGCTCGCTCAGCACCGCCCAGTTGGTGCCGAACTGGAAGCTCATGACGATGCCCGACACCACCCCCATGCCGAACGACACCGCGAAGATCTTCACCCAGAAGAAATACAGGTCGCGCCACAGCGCATCACGCGTACGCAGCCAGCGGAATTCGAGGAAGGCCAGCCAGCTCGCCAACCCGATGGTGAACGCCGGAAACAGGATGTGGAACGAGATCACGAAGCCGAACTGGATCCGTGACAGCAGCAGTGCATCCACGCAGCGTGCCTCCGCGGCACGCGGGGGCTGCCGCGGGCGCCATTGTGCGCCGCGGCGCCGGACGGGGCAAACCGGCGCGGGCAAACCGGTCCGGCGCGTGATGGCCCGCACACCGGCCCATGACCGATGGCCCGATTGCGCACATGGACCGGCTGCTACGCTGCGCCGGTTTCCCGTTACGAGTGGACCCTGATGCGCCTTGCTCCGCTGACGCTAGCCCTGCCGCTGGCGATGCTGCTGCCGTTTTCTGCGTTCGCGCAGGCCCCGGCGCAGGTTTCGACGCCGACTTCGACCCCGATCACGCTCGCCCAGGCGATGGCCGACCCCGACTGGATCGGCCCCCCGGTCGAACAGTTCTGGTGGTCGTGGGACGGCCGGCACGCGCAGTACCAGCTCAAGCGCGAGGGCGAGGCGATCCGCGACACCTGGCAGGTCGGGCTCGATGGCAGCGGCCCGATCCGGATCGATGGCGCCGCGCTCGCGCAACTCGACGCGCCGCGTCCGGCTTACGACGCCGAGCACACGCGCATGGCGTTCGTGCGCAACGGCGACGTGTTCGTGCGCGACCTGCGCAACGGTGCGCTGACCCAGGTCACCCGCAGCGACGCGACCGAATCGCGCCCGCAGTGGAGCCGCGACGGCAACCTGGTGTTCCGCATCGGCAACGAGTGGTTCCGGTGGCGCGCCGGTGCCGGCGTCAGCCAGGCGGCGCTGGTCAGGGCCGAAGACGACCCGGGCAAGGCACCCGAGGCCGACGACCTGCGCGAGCGGCAGATGGCGCTGTTCGAGACCCTGCGCACCGAGCGCGAACGCCGCGAAGCGGTGCGCGAGCAGAACGAACTGTGGCGCCGCAACGATCCTTCGCGGGCGCCGTCGCCGGTCTACCTGGGCGACAAGGTCGAGATCATCGACAGCGCGCTCTCGCCGGACGCCAAGTGGCTGCTGGTGGTCACCCAGGCCAAGGACGGCGAGCGCGGCCAGGCCGGCAGCATGCCCAAGTACATCACCGAGTCGGGCTACGAGGAGTTCGAGGAGGTGCGCCCGCGGGTCGGGCGCAAGGCACCGCTGCCGCATTCGCTGTGGCTGGTCGACGTGGCCAACGCCGAGGCGCGGGAGTTGTCGTTCGATGCGCTGCCCGGCATCGATGAGGACCCGCTGGCGGAGCTGCGCGAGGCCGCTGACCAGGAGCCTCTGGACGGCAACCGTGCGGTGCGGGTGGAAACCGATGCAGGCGGCAGCGCGCCGGCGATCCACTGGACCGCCGATGGCGCCCGCGTCGCGGTGCTGCTGCGCGCGGTCGACAACAAGGACCGTTGGATCGCCACGGTCGGCCTCACCGACGCCGAGCTGCAGCCGCAACATCGCCTCACCGACGAGGCCTGGATCAACTGGAACTACAACGAGTTCGGCTGGACCCCCGACAACGCGTTGTGGCTGCTGTCGGAACAGTCCGGCTACTCGCACCTCTATCTACTGGGCGAGCGTGGGCTGAGCGAGCGCGGTGCCCCGCGCCAGCTGACCTCGGGCGACTGGGAAGTCTCCCAGCCGGTGCTCGGCGGCGACGGCCGCACGTTCTACTTCGTCTGCAACCGCGAGTGGCCGGGCGACTTCGAGGTGTGCTCGGTCGATCGCGACGGTGGCGCGGTGCGCGAAATCACCGGGCTGGACGGCGTGGAGAACTTCGCGCTGTCGCCGGACGGCTCCGAGCTGCTGGTGCGCCATTCCGACAGCTACCTGCCGCCGCAGCTGGCCGCGCTCACCGTTGGCGGCGAGGGCCTGACCGGGCTCACCGACACCCGCACGCCGGAGTTCAAGGCGCGCAGCTGGGTGCAGCCCGAGTACGTGCAGGTGCCCTCCAGCCACGGCGCCGGCACCATCTGGGGCAAGTACTACGGCCCGCAGACGCTGGAGCCGGGCCGCGAGTATCCGATCGTGCTGTTCGTGCACGGCGCCGGTTACCTGCAGAACGTCAGCGACCGCTACCCGAACTACTTCCGCGAGCAGATGTTCCACAACCTGCTGGTGCAGGACGGCTACATCGTGCTCGACCTGGACTACCGCGCCTCCGAAGGCTACGGCCGCGACTGGCGCACCGACATCTACCGGCAGATGGGCCATCCGGAACTGGAGGACTACCTGGACGGTCTGGCCTGGCTGGGCGAGCACAAGCAGGGCGACGTCGACCGCGCCGGCATCTACGGCGGCTCCTACGGCGGCTTCATGGCCTTCATGGCGCTGTTCCGCGAGCCGGGTACGTTCAAGGCCGGCGCGGCGCTGCGCCCGGTCACCGACTGGTCGCAGTACAACCACGAATACACCAGCAACATCCTCAACACGCCCGAGCTCGATCCGGAGGCGTACGCGAAGTCATCGCCGCTGGAATACGCCGACGGGCTGGAGGACCACCTGCTGATCGCCCACGGCATGATCGACAACAACGTGTTCTACAAGGACTCGGTGATGTTGGCGCAGAAGCTCATCGAGCTGCGCAAGGACGACTGGGAGCTGGCCAGCTACCCGATGGAGCGCCACGGCTTCGTGCACCCCGACAGCTGGTACGACGAGTACCGGCGGATCTACGAGTTGTTCGAGAAGACCCTGAAGTAGCCCGCCCGGCGCACGTAGGAGCGGGCCATGCCCGCGATGCCCTTGGCACGGATGCAAAGGTCAGAGGCGATCGCGCCCATGGGGCGCTCCTACACCGGTCCACAAAAAAGCCCCGCGAGCGGGGCTTTTTTCGTTGCGACGTTCCGCTGGCGAATTGGCTACCAGACCACCTCGGCCATCGAGCAGTTCAGGCCCGAGCCGATCCCGAGCAGCGCGACGCGGTCGCCCTTCTTCAGCCGGCCCATCTCGCGCAGCTTGCTCAGCACGATCGGCACCGAGGCCGGGCCGATGTTGCCGTGCTCGTTGAAGATCGTCAGCACCTTCTTCGGGTCGATTCCGAAGGCCTTGATGAAGGCCTGGGTGTGGACCTGGCTGACCTGGTGGATGACGAATTCGTCGAGCTCCTCGGCAACCCAGCCGAGCGCGCCCTTGGCCGCGATCCAGGTGCGCTGGGCGAGCTTGAGGCCCTCGATCAGCAGCTGCCGGGTATCGGTGACCATGCGGTCCAGGTTGCCGCGGCACAGGCCGTTCCACTGCGTCGCGGCGCGGGTCACGCCGCCGCGGTAGCGCGGTGCGCCCGGTGCCAGCTCGGTGCGGGCCATGACCATCGCCGCGGCGCCGCAGCCCAGGGTCAGGGTCGCCAGCTCGTTGCGGAACTGCTCTTCGGTGACGTCAGGCGAGGTCAGCCGCTCCAGGGTCTTCTCGTAGGCCAGATCGGCGGTTTCGCCGTCGACCACCAGCGCGTAGTCGATCTCGCCGCGCTCGATCATGCGTGAGGCGATGTCCATGCCGTTGATGAAGGCAAGACACGCGTTGGCGACGTCGAAGTTCTGGCACAGCTCCGACAGACCGAGGTTGCCGCTGACGATGCTGGCGGTCGACGGCTCCAGGTAGTCGCGGCTGACCGAGGTGTTGACCAGCAGGCCGACCCGGTCGGGCTCGATGCCGGCGTCAGCCAGCGCCTTGACCGCGGCCAGGGTGGCGGCGTCGGAGGCGAGCATCGGGCCGTCCCACAGGCGCCGCGCGTGGATGCCGGCGATGTCCTGCAGCACGTCGGTGCGGATGCGCAGGCGATCGAGGGTCGGCTTGAGCCGCGCATTGATGTCGTCAGAACTCAGCCGGACCGGCGCATCGATATGGGCCAGACCGGCGATGGCGACGTGTTGGAACAGCATGGGCGGCTAACCAAAAGCGGAAAACAGGCAAGAGTACCGCGTTGGCGCCCTCCGCGCATCAGCCGATCTGCGCGGACGAGCCCGTCGGTTCACACGATCGCCGCGTGAACGCTTCAGCCGTCGATCGGGAAGGTCTGCGCGGCGCCGCCGGGTGCGGCCTGCGCCGGGACTGCGGCGCTCGGCACCGGCGTGGTCGCGCCGCAGTGGTAGCCGGCGAAGCGCTGCTCGCCCTGCAACGGCGGTGCCAGCGGCTGGATGGTGTCGGCGTCCAGGCCGGGCCCTTCGTTGCGGGCCAGGGTTTCCAGCTCCTCGCGCACGCGCAGGTCGTTGCGCTCGTAGAACGCAATGCTGTCCTTGACCGACACCGCGATCTCGCCACGCTTCTCGCAGCCGGTCGGCGGCCCGCCGGCGGGGATCACCCGCACCTCGCGCGCGCCCGGTGCCATGTGCACCCAGGTGCAGCCGCTGGCGAGCAGGGCAGTGGCGACGGCGAGGCCGGCGATCAGTCGGTGGCGCATGGGGGAACTCCTGGCGGCGCAATGGGTGGCGCCGGCATTGTGGCCGTGGCTGGGGATATTGGGGATGAACGGAGCGGTTTTCGGTTTTCGGTTTTCGGTTTTCGGTCGAAGCATCTTCATCCCGAGCGCAGCGAGGGATGACCGGGGTTGCCTTTCCCGAGTCCCGAGCCCTGTCTGCGGCGAGAAGCGAAGCAACAGCAAGAGCAAATCCCCCCTGCCCCCTTTTTTCAAAGGGGGGGGGAACTCCCGGAGCGGCGAAACTGCCCCCTTTTCCAAAGGGGGCCTCCTGGGGGCGAAGCGGGGTCAGTCTGCCGCCGGCTCGTTGTCCGCTACCGGGTTGCCGTTGGCATCCAGGACGTGCACCTCGCCGAGGTTCAACGCCCGCACCGGCTGCTCGATCTGCTCGAGGTCGCCGACCACCACCCAGGTGAACGCATTGGGGTCGATCGCCTCGGCCGCGGCGGCGATCTGCGCCGGGGTCATCGACTCGATGCGCGCGGTGCGGCGGGCGATGTAGTCGTCGGGACGGTCATAGCGGACGATGCCGCCGATCGTGCCCAGCACCGCGCTGGCGGTCTCGTAGGCGCCGGGCAGGCTGCGGATCTCGTTGGCCTGGATCTTGGCGAGCTCGGCGTCGGTCGGCGGTGCCTCGCCGCTGGCGTACTGGCTGACCTCGCGCTGGATCTCCGCCAGCGACTCGGCGGTCTTGTCGATCTGCACCGGCGCCACCGCCAGCCACGGGCGCTGGCCCTGGGCGTTGGTCAGGATGCTGCGGGCGCCGTAGGACCAGTGCTTGTCCTCGCGCAGGTTCATGTTGAGGCGCGCGGTGAACGAGCCGCCGATGACCTCGTTGGCCATGTCCAGCGTGGTCTCGCCGGGGGCGCCGGTGGGCGGCATCAGCTGGCCGACGAACAGGTTGGCCTGCACCGCGCCGGGCTGGTCGATCAGGTACACCCGCGGCTGCTCGGGGCGCTCGACCCGCGCCACCGGCTGCACCGTCGGCGCCTCGCCGACGCCCTCCCACTCGCCCAGGTGCCGGTTGAGCATCGGCACGATCTCCTCCAGCGTGGTGTCGCCGACCACGATCAGGGTCGCGTCCTGCGGGCGCACCCAGTCGGCGTGGTACTCGAGCAGGTCACCGCGGGTCAGTCCGGCGATCGATTCCTCGGTGCCGCTGCCGCTGAACGGCATCGCGTAGGCGTGGCCTTCGCCGTACAGCAACGGCGGCAGCACGCGCAGCGCGGCCGAGTTCGGGCGCGCCTTCTCCTGCTTGATGCCGGCGATCCAGGTAGCCTTGACGCGCTCGATCTCGGCCGGATCGAAGCGCGGGTTGCGCAGCATCTCGGCGAACAGGTCGATCGAATCATCGAGGTTCGACTTCAGCGCCGACAGGTAGGCATTGCCGCCGTCGAGCGCCGCGCCCGCAGCGAGTCTGGCGCCGAGCGATTCGGCGCGGTCGCCGAACTCGAGCGGGCCGTATTCACCGGCGCCCTCGTCGAGCATGCTCATGGTGAAGCTGGAGGTGCCGAGCGCGGCGCCCTGATCGGCGCGGAAGCCGCCGCCGAACTCGTAGCTCATCTGCACCACCGGGATGTCGTGGCGCTCGGCCAGGATCACCTCGGTGCCGTTGTCCAGCGTGGCGCGCTGCAGCTCGGGGAAGCTCAGTTCCGGGAACTCGGAGATCTGCGGCACCCCTTCGCTGCGGTCGACGGTGGTCGGAACGGTGCTGTAGTCCGGGTCGACCGGCGGCAGCTCGAGCGCGGCGGGCGTCACCGCCGGGTCCTCGGGCAGCGCGGTGCGCTCGCCGGGCACCACCACCAGGGTGTGGTCGCCGGCGCTCAGCCACTGCTCGCCGAGCGCCTGGATATCGGCCGGGGTGGCGCTGGCGATGTTGTCGAGGGTCTCGCGGAAGCAGCCGGGGTCGCCGGTGTAGACCGCGCACTCGGCCAGTGCGTCGGCCTTGCCGCCGAAGCCGCCGATGCGCTCGACGCCGCGGATGAAGCCCGCCCGCAGCACGGTCTGCGCCTGGGCCAGTTCCTCTTCGGTCGGGCCCTGCGCGATGAGGCGCTCGAGCTCCTCCTCGATGATCGCCTCGACCCGCTCCGGCTCCACGCCCTGCTTCACGTCGGCGGTGACCACGAAGCTGGAGCCCAGTTGCGAGGCATACGCGCCGGCGCTGACGCCGTCGGCCAGCTTGTCGCCGTGGACCAGGCGCTGGTCCAGGCGCGAGCTCGCGCTGCGGCCGAGCACCTGCGCCAGCAGCTGCAGCTGGTCGATGTCGCGGGTGCCGGTCTGGGCGACGTTCCACAGGCGGTAGATCCGCGCCTGCGGCACGCGGTCCTCCATCACCTCGCGAGTGGATTCGGTGCGCTCGGCGATATCGACCGCCGGCTGCGCCATGCTCGGGCCGGCCGGGATGTGGCCGAAGTACTTGCTCACCTTTTCCTTCGCGGTCTCCACATCGATGTCGCCGGCCAGCACCAGCACCGCGTTGTTGGGGCCGTACCAGGCGCGGAACCAGGTCTTGACGTCCTCCAGCGAGGCCGCGTTGAGGTCGGCCATCGAGCCGATCACGCTGTGGTGGTACGGGTGGCCCTCCGGGTACATCGCTTCGCCGAGCTTGGTCCAGACCTGGCCGTAGGGCTGATTTTCACCCTGGCGCTTTTCGTTCTGGACCACGCCGCGCTGCTCGTCCAGGGTCTTCTGGTCGACCGCGCCGAGCATGTGGCCCATGCGGTCGGACTCCATCCACAGCGCCATGTCGAGCGCGGTGGTCGGCACGTTCTGGAAGTAGTTGGTGCGGTCGGAGTTGGTGGTGCCGTTCATGTCGGTCGCGCCGACCAGCTCGAACGGCTCGAAATACTCGCCCGGGAAGTTCTCGGTGCCGTTGAACATCAGGTGCTCGAACAGGTGCGCAAACCCGGTGCGCCCGCGCGGCTCGTCCTTGCTGCCGACGTGGTACCAGACGTTGACCGCGACGATCGGCGCCTTGCGATCGGTGTGCACGATCACCCGCAGGCCGTTGGCCAGGGTGAAGCTCTCATACGGGATATCGACGCTCGCCTGCGTGGCGGCGGCATCGGCCTGCTGCGCAAGCGCCGGCGCGGTGAATGCCAGGCCGCCCAGCGCGGTGGCGAGCGCCACGGCGAGCACGCCACGGTTGAGGCCTTTCCTGAAACCAGCGGCGCGGGGCCGGACGACTGCGGACATGGTGCTGCACTCCTTTGACTGAGGGGATGCCGGCACCGGGAACAGTGCGGGCGGGGCAGGTCTAATGCTTGGCGACCCCGCATCCTAGCCGCAGCCGCGGCAGCAGACACTAGGCCACAAGTCCCAACACTCCATGTAGGAGCGGCTTCAGCCGCGAGCTCTTCACTCCAGTGGCGTGAGCCCGACGAAACCTCGCTTCGAAGCCGGCTTCGTCGCGATCGGCCATGTCGTCCCGCACCGATTCTGGTTCGCGCCTGAGAGGCGCTCCTACAGGAGCAGTGCGGCGCAGGCCGGGTTGGGCTTCTACACTCGCCCCATGTTCGACGTCATCCTGTTCCAGCCCGAGATCCCGCCCAACACCGGCAACGTCATCCGGCTGTGCGCCAACACCGGTGCGCGCCTGCATCTGGTCGCGCCGCTCGGTTTCGACCTGGAGGACCGGCAGCTGCGCCGCGCCGGGCTGGACTACCACGAGTACGCCACGCTGCAGGTCCACGACAGCCTCGACGCCGCGCTGGTCGCCATCGCGCCGCCGCGCCTGTTTGCCCTGAGCACGCGCGGCCGGACCCGCCATGACGCGCCGCGCTACGTCGAGGGCGACGCGTTCCTGTTCGGTCCGGAAACCCGCGGGCTGCCGGCCGAGGTGCTGGACGCGCTGCCTGCGCAGCAGCGCCTGCGCCTGCCGATGCGCCCGGGCAACCGCAGCCTCAATCTCTCCAACACGGTGGCGGTGGTGGTGTTCGAGGCCTGGCGCCAGCACGGCTTCAGCGGCGGGGATTGAAGCACCCGCGCGGACCCTGAACAGAACGCGCAAGTTCATGTACTTGCCAGTTCAGTCTTCAGGTGGGATTTGGGCGGCCTGCGGATACTGGCCCGCACCGGACGCCGGCGACGCCCCCGCGCCGCCGACACGCAGGACCCGCAGAGGTCCGCACCGGTCCCCGATCCAATCAAGAGGCTGACCCATGAAGCGTTCACTGCTTGCCCTGACCCTGCTCTCCGTCGTGCCCGCCCTCGCCCTGAGTGCCACCGCGACCGCGGCCGAAGGCGTGTCCTACACCTACCTGGAAGGCGGTTACGCCGGCACCAGCACCGACGGCGGCGATGCCGACGGCCTGGCCATCAACGGCTCCGGCGCGATCGCGCCGAACTTCCACCTGTTCGGCGGCTACAGCAACCAGGAACTCGACAACAGCAACATCGATTTCGACCAGTGGCGCGTCGGTCTGGGCTACAACCACGAGGTAAACCCGCGCGTCGACCTGCTCAGCCGCGTCGCCTACGAGAAGTTCGACGCCGGCCGCGACTTCCTCGGCAACGACCTCAGCGCCGATGGCTGGAGCGTGGAAGCCGGTGTACGCAGCGCACTCGCCCCCAACTTCGAGGGCTATGCACTGGCCGGCTTCGAGGATGGCGAAGCACTCGGCGGCGGCGACCGCGACGGCGACTTCTACGGTCGCCTCGGCGCCCAGGTGAAGTTCAACCAGGCCTGGGGGCTCGCCGGCGACGTCAAGTTCGTCAGCGGCGACACCCAGTTCTTCGTCGGCCCGCGCATCAGCTGGTAGCCGGCGCCGGTCCTAACGCGCAGCACCGATCGCGATCCGTCTCTCTCTCCCCCGATCGTCGCGATCCAAGCCCGGCTCCGGCCGGGCTTTTTTCATGGGAGCCGCAACCTACGGTAGAGCGGAGCTCGCTCCGCTGCCCTGTGCACCCGACGGTCGCCGCAGCCGAGCAACCCGGCATCACGGCCCGCGGCGCTCAGCCGAACAGGCCTTCGGGATATTCGGGCTTCTGCTCGCGCGCCAGCAGCTGGCGCAGCCCGTCCGCCGGCGTGATCTCGCCGTGCAGCACCGCCTGCACCGCCTGGGAGATCGGCAGCTCGATGCCGTAGCGCTCGGCCTGGCGCATGACCTCATCGGCGGTCTGCACCGACTCCACCACCTGGCCGATCTCGCGCACCGCGTGTTCGATCGACTGGCCCTGGCCGAGCGCGAGGCCGAGCCGGCGGTTGCGCGAGAGGTCCCCGGTGCAGGTCAGCACCAGATCGCCGAGCCCGGCCAGGCCCATCAACGTTTCGGCCTTGCCGCCGATCGCCTGGTTGAGCCGCAGCATCTCGTTGAGCCCGCGGGTGATCAGCCCGGTGCGCGCGTTGAGCCCGAGCTGCATGCCGTCGGCGACGCCGGTGGCCACCGCCAGCACGTTCTTCATTGCGCCGCCGAGTTCGGCGCCGCGCATGTCCTGCCCGGTGTAGGCGCGGAATGCCGGGCCGTGCAGCACATCGGCTACCGACTGGGCGAAGCCGGCCTGCTCGGAGTGCACGGTCAGCGCGGTCGGCAGCCCGGCGGCGACTTCCTTGGCGAACGAGGGGCCGGTCACCACCGCCAGCGGCACGCCCTCGCCCAGCACCTCGGCGGCGACTTCGTGCAGGAAGCGGCCGCTGCCGGGCTCGAAGCCCTTGGTCGCCCACGCCACGCCGGCGTGCGCGGGCCGATGCGGGGCGAGCGCGCGCAGGGTCTCGGCGAACGCATGCGATGGCACCACCACCAGCACCAGGTCGGCCTCGCGCAGCGCGGCGGGCAGGTCGGTGGTGGCGTGCAGCCGGTCGGGCAGGGCGATGCCGGGCAGGTAGCGCGGATTCTCGTGGTGCCGGTCGATCGCCGCGACGCACTCGGCATTGCGGCCCCACAGCACCGTGGAAAACCCGTGGCGCACGATCAGCGCCGCAAGCGCGGTGCCCCAGGAGCCGGCGCCGACCACGGCGACACGCGGCGTGATGGCACCGGGTAAGGCATCAGGCGGCGTCACCGCAGCGGGTGCCACTGCGGTCGGCTCGATCCCGGAAGCGGTCGGCATCGTGATCGAACGCGGCCGGTCAGGCGTTGCCCGAAGCCTCGGCGCCGGCCTGGCCTTCCTGCTGGGCGGCGCGCTGGCGCAGGCCCTCGGCGTACAGCGCATCGAAGTTGATCGGCTGCATCACGAACGGCGGAAACCCGCCGGCCTGGACCAGGTCGCTGACCAACTGGCGCGCGTAGGGGTACAGCACGTTGGGGCACTGCGTGCCGAGCATGCCGTCGAGCACCGCGGCCTCGAACCCGACCAGCCCGAACACGCCGGCCTGCTTGACCTCGGCCAAGTACATCGGCTTGTCGTTGGCCTTGCAGGTCAGGGTGATGCCGAGCACGACCTCATAGGCAGTCTCGCCAATGCGCTGCACGTTCTGGGTCAGGTTCATCTGCAGCTGCGGCTGGGCCTGCTCGTTGAACACGGCCGGCGCGCCGGGCACTTCAAACGAGACGTCCTTGACGTAGAGCTTCTCGACCGTGAACGCCGGGCCTGGGTTGGCAGCGGCTTCGGCCGGCGCGGCGGCACCGTTGGTTTTTTCTTCGGACATCTCGTGGCTCCAGCAAACAAAACGGTTAAGAGGGCGATTATGGCACGCGGCTTTTCATGGCCGCTGTCATGGCGTGGGGGCGATCGCGGGCGAAGCAAGCGCCAAACAACCCGCATCCCGTAGGAGCGCCCCATGGGCGCGATCGGAATTCGGGCGCCATCGCCGGCCCGGGCCGATCGCGCCCACGCCTACATCGGCATGAGCGCTCCTACAGAGTTGCGATGCAGCCGAGCGCGACGACAGCGCCTCAGCGGCCCTTGACCAGCGGCAGGTCGGCCTGCTGCCAGGCCTGCACGCCGCCGTCGAGCCAGTACACGTGCTCGAAGCCGGCCTTCTTCAGCCGCTTGGCGGCGTTGCCTGAGGCCTGGCCATTGCGGCAGACCACCACCACCGGCAGCGCCTTGGCCTTGCTCAGCAGCTTGCTTTCCGGGTCGAACTGGCTTGGCGCGACCGAGCGGCTGCCGGCGATGTGGCCCTTCTCGAAATCCTTGCTCGGCGACAGGTCGATCACCAGCGCGTCCTCGCGGTTGATCAGCCCGGTCAGCTCGGCCGGCCGCAGCGACTTGTAGCCGCGGGTCAGGCGCGCGAATTCGGTGTAGATCAGTGCGACCGTCAGGCCGAGCAGCGCCAGCGACAGATAGGGGTGGCGGCCGGCGAAAGCCAGCAGTTCATCGATGATCACGGCTTCACGAGGGGGACAGCGGGGCCGGGATTGTCGCCCAGCGCCGGTGGCGGTGCAAAAAAGCCCGGCCCGGCGTTGCCGGAAAAGTGGAAACCGCCGCTATTCCCCGTCCCACAGGTCCGGCAGCCCGGTGGTCAGCCACCAAGTCTGGGCCTGCTCGTCCCAGCGCCATCGCTCGCGGTAGCGCACGGCGCGTTCGGTCTGGGTGTGGCGGTTGACCACGCCGATCTCGACATCGCGCATCGCGGTGCCGGCCGCGGCGTCGTTGTGGCTGCCGACATCGCGGTAGGAGGAAATCTGCACCTGCTCGTAGCGGCGCAGCTCGAGCGGCGTGATCGGGTGCTCCTGGCGGTACTCCGGGTCGACCAGGTTGAGCGCGCCCTCGAAATCGCCCCAGCGGATCGCGCCCGACCAGGCGTACTGGTTGCGTTCTAGCAGGTCACCCTGGGTGCCCATGCTGGCGCAGCCAGCCAGTGCGAGCAGGCACAGCAGCATGGCAAGCGCGGGCAGGCGCTTGGAAGGCAGGCGCATGGCGCGACTCCGAAGAAGGAACAGGCCCTTATCCTATAGCGCTAGCGCTTGGCGATGGCGACGTAGCGCGCGCTGAACTCGGTGGCGTTGCCGCCCCGGTCCTGCCCGGGACCGGCCGGCAGCACGGCGCGGGCGAGCAGTCCGGCGCGGGCACGGCCGCGCTCGCGCAGGGTCTTGATGAAGCTGTCCCAGTCCGATCCGGGCGCGAGTTCGGCGTGCACGTCCAGGTCGGCGAACAGCGGCGCGAGGTAGCGGATCTGGCTGTCGGCGACGAACACCTCGGCCTCCAGGCCCGCCTGCTCGACGTGCAGCGACACCAGCCCCCACGACGCCAGCGTCATCATCGAGGCCAGGCTGCCGCCGAACGCGCAGCCCTTGTCGTTGACGTGGCGCGCGAGCGGCGCGTGCAGGTGCAGGCGGTCGCCGTCGTAGCCGGCGATGCTCAGGTCCATCGCGGCAACCGGCGGCATCGACTGGTAATGGCGGAGGAGGCGCTGCAGCGCGTCGCTGTGGGGCATCGGTCGTTCTCGTAGAGCCGAGCTTGCTCGGCTGCGGTGGCGGGGACGACGGCTGACCGCGGCGGTGGACGGCACTCCGCGGACATCCGCATCCGCCATGTGCGGCGCGTCCGGAGGTGCAGCCGAGCAAGCTCGGCTCTACTTCGCGCGGTTGCGCAGGTCGCATCCGACCACAACGCGTGCCAAGCTGGCGCGATGCCGAGCCGTGGGTCGTCGCCCGAATGGTACGTGATATCGCTGCGGCCCCGCGGCCAGCACGACGGCTTGCGTCGCGCCGCCGCGCGCCACGGCGCCGGGCTGATCGCGCTGTCACCGTGGCGGCTGCAGGCGCGCGACGACGACGCCACCCGCGCGATGTTGCGCGATGCGCTGGCGGCCTCGCGGGTGGTGTGGACCAGCCCGCCCGCGGTGCGTGCCGCGGCCGCGTTGCAGCCGTTGCACGCGCGTGCCGATCAGCACTGGTGCGCGGTCGGCGCGGGCACCGCCGCGGCGTTGCGCCGGGCCGGCATCGCCCGGGTGCAGGCGCCCGCGCGCATGGACAGCGAAGGCCTGCTGGCACTGGAGGCGCTGCGCGACATCCAGGGCGTGCCCGTCGGTCTGGTCACCGCCCCGGGCGGCCGCGGCACGTTGCCGCCGGCGCTGCAGGCCCGCGGCGCGCAGGTGATCCGCGCCGATGTCTACGAACGCATGCCGATCGCGCCGTCGGCGTCGGCACTGGCCGCGCTGCGCGCACTGGACGCGCCGGCGGTGCTGGCACTGAGCAGCGCGGCGGCACTGCAGTGCACGCTCGCGGCGGTGCCGGCCGACATCGCCGCGATCCTGCGCCGCGCGCGCGTGGTCGCCGCCAGCGCGCGGCTCGCCGAGATCGCCCGCGGCCACGGCTTCGATCGGGTCGACATCGCCCGCAGCGCGCTTCCGCGGGATCTGCTCGAGGCTGCCATGCGTCCGCATGAACGGGCGTTCCGGTAGCATGGTGTGACCTCTCCACCGCGACCGCCGCTCGTGTCCGCCACCCCGCCCCCGACTGCCTCGACCGCGCCCCCCGCCAACCCGCGCAAGCGCTCCGGCGGCCTGCTCGCCAAAGCCGTGCTGTGGCTGCTGGTGCTGGCCATGCTCGGCTTCGCCGGCTGGCGTGGCTGGGCCTGGTGGCAGACGCGCCATGCGCAGGAGCGCGCCGCAGTCGCCGACGCCGACCTGCGCATCGAAGCGCTCGACCAGCGCATCGACATGATCCGCCGCGACCAGCGCGCGCAGGTCCAGCGCCTGCAACAAGCCGATGCCACCAACCGCGTGCTGCGCGACGAGCTGCTCGGCATCGGCCAGCGGGCGGCGCTGATCGAGGACAGCGTCGCCCGGCTCGCCGACCCCGAGCGCTCCGGCGCGCTGGCGCTGCGGCTGGACGAGACCGAACTGCTGCTGGTGCTGGGCGAGCAGCGCCTGCGCTTGGCCGGTGACCTGGACGGCGCGCGCCGCGCCTACGCCATGGCCGGCGGCGTGCTCGAGCGCATCGACGACCCGGACTACCTGAGCCTGCGCCAGAGCTTGCTGCAGGAGCGCGCCGCGCTGGACGAACTCGGCGCCGACCCACGTGTACACGCCCTGGTCCGCATCGACCGTTTCGCCGGGACGCTTGAACCGCCACCGACCCGCGCCCAACGCGCGCCCACCGCCACCGCGCCGTGGTGGCGCCGCGCCTTTGCCAACGTCTTCGACATCCAGCCGCGGCATCGTGCGCTCGCGGTGCGCCCGGCCGATCGCGCCGATGCGCAGGCCGGGCTGCAACTGGAGCTGACCCTGGCCCGCGCCGCCGCCGAACGCCGCGATCTCGACAGCTACCGCGCCGCGCTCGAACGCGCCGGTCATTGGCTCGAGCGCTTATGGCCGGCCTCGCCGGCACTGGACGATAAACGCCGGCAGCTCGACGCGATCGCCGCACTGCCGCTTTCACTGTCGATCCCGACCCTCGGCAGCACACTGGGGCAGCTCCGGCAGCTTCGCGCCGCGGAAGGCCGGGATCAGGCCTGAGTTCGGGCGCGCCCGGTGAGATCAGACAGCGCCAGCATCTGCGGCATCCACCAGCTTGAACCGGTGCCGCGCCCCGCAGTCCACTCGATGAAGCAGGAGTCTCGATGAACATCTTCCGCAGCCTGCTGTTCTGGATCGTGCTGGCCCTGGTCGGCGCGCTGGTCGCGCAACTGCTGGCACAGGACCCGGGGCTGGTGATCGTCAGCTATGGCGATGCCACCTACGAAAAATCGCTGGCCTACACGCTGATGCTGGTGATCGTCGCGGTCCTGGCGCTGTGGCTGCTGTGGAAACTGCTGAGCGCACCGTTCGTGATGCTGCGCCGGCGCCGCAAGAAGCATGCGCGCGCGCGCCTGATCGAGGGGCTGGATGCCTTGCACCTGGGCCACTGGAGCCGCGCCGAAAAATCGCTGGCGCAGGCGCTCGACAACCAGGAAGTCGGTGCGGTCGCACGCGTGTCCGCCGCCCACGCCGCCGCCGCGCGCGGCGACTCGGCGCGCGCGCAACAGCACCTGGATGCATTGGCGGTCACCCACCCCAGCGCGCGCGCGGTGGCGCTGGCCGACTGGGCGATGGCCCAGGACCGCCCCGCCGATGCGCTGGCCGCGCTCGACGCGCCCAACGTGCAGCCGCTGCCGCCGCGCGGGCTGGGCTTGCGCGCGCAGGCGCTGGCGGCGCTCGGTCGCGCCGGCGACGCCTACGGCCTGCTCGGCGCGTTGCGTCAGCAGCAGGCATTGCCGGAGGACCGCATCAACACGCTGGAGGCGCAGTGGGCGGAGGCATCGCTGCGCGAGGCCCGCGACGCCAACCAGCTCGCCGACCGCTGGGAAGCGCTGCCCCGGCCGCTCAAGAGCGAGCCCGCCGCGGTCGCCGCCTACGCCGAGCGCGCCGCCGCGCTGCGCTGGGAAGAAGCCGCCGCCCACAGCATCGAACACGCGCTGGACACCCATTGGGACGAATCGCTCGCCGGCCTCTACGGCCGCCTGCCGATCGGCCGCCTGGACGCCCGGCGCGAACACGCCGAGCGCTGGCTGCAGGCACACCCGGCCAGCCCCGCGCTGCTGCTGACCCTGGCCCGGCTCAACCGCGCCCAGGGCCACGGCTCGCAATCGGAAACCTACCTGCACCGCGCCCTGGCCCAGGGCGCGAATGCCGACGCCTGGGAAGAACTCGGCCACGGCTTCGCCCAGGCCGGCGACGACCCGCGCGCGCGCCTGAGCTACGCCAACGCCCTGCGCGCCAGCCGCGGGGAACCAACCAGCGAACTGCCCGGCCGCGACCTGAAGCAGAAGATCTTCGATGAAGCGGTAACCGAAGAGCGCGACGAGCACGGCATGCCGCGGTTGCGCGAGTAGGTTGCGGATCACGCTGGGGTGGGCATCGCCAACGGCACTCGAACGTATCGCGAGCCCTGCCGCATTCCTCGCCCACCCTTGGGCCCACCGCGAGGCCTCTGATCGGAGTCTGCCGCGCACCAGCTGCGCAAATCGTCCAGATCGCCTTGCTGCTTTCACCCGAAGCGGCGAGATTGCCAGCGATTACACCTCGTCCGTGCCGGCGTAACCGATACGCCGGACAACCCGCCGCATAACGCAGCCGCGCCTGCCGCGAGCTCGGGCAACCGTTTTCCATAAAGCTTTGAAGCCCAAGGATTTATTCCTCTTTGACCCGGCACCCGCAACGGGCATACTCGGCGCAACGCCTCAGTTAAGGGGCCGAATAGTCGTTAGATGGCTAGGGGGACTTATGCATCCAGATCTAAGCGAAACGGAGATCGCTATTGCTGAGCGTGCCGAGAGACGGCAGCGCGCATGGCGGTACGGCAGATGGGTGCAACTGGCAATAGGCGTACTTTTCATGGGCGCAGGATTCTGGCTTGGTGGTAATCGGCAAGACGCACCGCTCGTTCTTGGCATCGCACATCCATTTCTTCTCGTTATTCTTGGAGCCGCGCTTGCAGGCGAATCACTGCACAACAGAGATGCCAAAGAACGATCCGTCCTACTTAAGCTTTTTCGCTCTTCCAGTGAGAGCGCCATCTAACAATTCATTCAAGCCGAACCCGCTTCGCCGCTTCGGCAACATCGTCGCACCGGCAAGCGCGTCGCTCTCCTGTTCTTCGTGCTGCGGGTCGGCTTAATTCAGGCGTTAGGCTGCAACCGAGCCATCATGGTCAACCCACCGAAAAAAGATCCCGGCGCTTGGTTTCTCATTCTGTGTGGCTCAGCGCTCCTTTGGTTCGCTTATCCACAGTTCGTCGTGTATCTACAAACCGGCTATGCCTTCCGTCGCCATTCCGTAAACTTTCCCCACAACCTCTTCGGTGGTGATGCAGCCGCAATCGACGGCATCTATCTTCTCGCAGGCGTGTTCTTGCTCGCTGCTGGCTTACGTAAATTGCTCTTTGGCAAGTGAGCTTGCAGCCTAACAATTCATTCAAGCCGAACCCGCTTCGCGGCTTCGGCGACACCGTCGCATCGGCAAGCGCGTCGCTTTCCTACTCTTCGCGCTGCGGGTCGGCTTAATTCAGGCGTTAGCGCCCATGGAAGGCATTAGCCACATCACTTTTGTCGTTCAAAACCTCAAGCGCACAGCTACCCTCTTGTGCTCGGGGCTGGGAGCGCATGAGGTCTATGACAGTGCAGGCCACAACCACTCACTCTCGCGCGAGAAGTTCTTTGTGCTTGGTGGCATCTGGATTGCTGCAATGGAGGGAGAAGCTCCAACCGAGCGGTCATATCAGCATGTCGCCTTCGCAGTCCGTGAGGCGGAGTTGCCTACATACCGCGCTCGCCTAGAGTCCATGGGCGTAGAGTTCAAGCAGCCCCGCGGTCGTATAGAAGGAGAAGGACAGTCCTTGTACTTCTATGACTTCGACAATCACTTGTTCGAGCTGCACACTGGCACCCTAGAGCAGCGCCTTGCCGCGTACGGGGTTGGGCTCTAACAATTCGTTCAAGCCGAACCCGCTTCGTCGCTCGGTTCAATGTTGTCGCTGGCAGTGTGGCGTCAGCTCCCGACCAGCGCGTTAGCGGGTCGGCTTAACTCAGCAACTGTCTTGAGAACGCCCCCAATCAGGCGGCGCAGGCAATCACATCCACGCGCTGCAGTTCGTCTCGACGGCGGGCGTTGACGATCGTCAACA
>NZ_JBJMAW010000022.1:9567-27286 GCF_046600735.1 Novilysobacter longmucuonensis | reverse complement strand
GTTCGTCGTGGCGCCGCGACCGGCTCGGCGCCGCTGGCTACGGGCTGGGCTGGCGCGTCTACGATTATGCCGGCCATGATCTCGTCTTCCACGGCGGCGTGCTGCGGCGGCAGGGCGGCGAGGCGGGTCGGCGGCGCGCCGCCGTCGTCGATCACGACCGCGCCTTCATTGTCGGCCGACAGGGCCCGCAGGTCCGCCAGCATCGCCGCCAGCGGCGTGTCGGCCGCCTTGTACAGCGGACCGCTGGCCAGCCACAGCGCCTGCTGCGCGCGGGTCAGGCCGACGTAGAGCAGGCGCGCGTCCTCGGCGCACTCCTCGCGCCTCCATGCAGCAACGGTCTCGTCGTCGGGTCGCAGGTGCAGCACCCGGCCGGCGTCGCCCGGCACCTCGCACCAGCGCCGGCTGCGCGGCTCCTTGCCGATGCCGGCGAACGGCAGGAACACCAGCGGGTATTCAAGCCCCTTGCTCTTGTGCAGGGTGACGATCTGCACCCGGCGCGCGTCCGACTCCAGCCGCAGTTGCTGCTGCTCGTCGTTCGGATCGGCATCGCGGATGCGCGTGCGCAGCCAGTCGACCAGCCCGTGCAGGCCGAGTGCGCGCGCGTCGGCGTCCTGCAGCGCCTCGCCGATTTGCAGCAGATTGCTCAGCCGGCGCTCGCCGTCGACCAGCCCCAGCAGGCGCGGTGCGTGCAGCGCGCACATGTCGGCGACCAGCGCCAGCGGCCCATGCCGCTGCCAGCGTTCGCGCCAGCCCAGCGCGCGCGACTGCCATGTCTGTTGCCATCCCGGATCCTCGTCCAGGCGGGCGACCGCTTCGGCGTCGAGGCCCAGCAGCACCGTCGCCAGCGCCGCACGCAGGCGGCCTTCGTCGCCGGGCTGCAGCAGCGCCTCGAACACGGTCAGCAGTTCGATGGCCTGCGCGGTCGCGAACAGGCTCTGCCGGCCCGCCGCGACCGCGGCAATGCCGGCAGCGCCCAGGCCGGCCTGCATGCGCGCGGCTTCGTCGTGGCTGCGCACCAGCACCGCGATGTCGCCGGCCTGCACCGGACGCGGTCCGATCGACGCGCGGCCGGCACGGGCTTCGCCGAGCAGTGCAAGGATCTCGGCGACGCAGGCGCGGGTGGCGAGCTCGCGCGACTCGGGCGCACTCCATTGCGGCTGCTTGCGACCGTCGTCCGGTGGCGGCAGCACCCGCACCGTCAGCGCCGGCGCCTCACGCCCGTCTCGCTGGAAGTCGGCATCGCTGCTGCGGCCGCCGGGCTGCACGGCCTGGAAGCGGATCCGCGGATCGACGAATGCGGCCTCGCCGGCGTGCCGGTACAGCGCCCCGACCGCGCGCAGCAGTGCCGGGCGCGAGCGGAAGTTCCGGCCCAGCGCGGGCGCCCGGACCGCCTGGTCCGCGGCCGCGAGATAGGTGTGCACGTCGCCGCCGCGGAAGCGGTAGATCGCCTGCTTGGGATCGCCGATCAGGAACAGGTTGCCCGCGCCAAACACGCGTTCGAAGATCGTCCACTGGCGCGCGTCGGTGTCTTGGAATTCGTCGACCAGCGCAACCGCGTAGCGCGCGCGCAGCTGTTCGGCCAGCGCCTCGCCGTGCGGAGCATCGAGCGCGGCGGCGACGCCGTCGATGAGGTCGTCGAAGGTCTGCACGCGGCGTACGCGCTTGAGGCGGGCCAGGCGAACGACGGCTTCATCACGCAAGCGGTGGACCAGGATGAGCCCGCATTGGTCCAACCACTGCGCACGCGCGTCGTCGGCGGCGAACCAATCGGCCAGGGCGTCGAACAGCGGTGAGGTCGGCAGCCTGTGCTCGGCGCCGGCCTTGGCGCACTCGCGCAGGCGCGTCGGGGTGAGCTTGTCGAGGTGGTCGTCAGTGCGCGCCAGCCGGCCGCTGGCGAGACCCGCCGCCAACGCCTCCCAGGCCTTGTCGTAACTTGCCGCACGCGCCTTGCGGCCGTCGATCACCTTTCCGGCGATGGCGGCATCGAGCGCCGTACGGGCTTCCTCGCCATACCGCACGAAGACCTCGCGCAGCGTCTCCAGCGCACCGTGCACCCGCGGCAACGGATCGGGGCCGGCTTCGGGCAGCGCCGGCAGCAACTGCGGCGCGCGCAACAAGCCGCCCAGGTCGGTGGCCAACTGATCCGGCCCCGACCACTGCGCCTGCAGCAGCTCGGCGCTGGCCGGAGCGGCACCGAGGGCGCGCCACAGGTCGTGCGCGACCTCGTCGCGTAGTTCGCGATCGCTGCCGATCATCTCCGGCCGCACGAACGCCTGCCCGGTCTCCAGCGCGTGCTCGCCCAGCACGCGCGCGCAGAAGCCGTGGATGGTGAACACCGCGGCCAGGTCGATTTCGTGCGCGGCGCGTTGCAGCCGCGCGCGCAACGATGCCGCGTCCTCGTGCTGCAGCTGGCGCTCGATCAGCGTGCGGGTCAGCTCGGTTTCGGCACCGCCGGCGCCGCTGCTGTCGCCGGGCACGGACGGGCCGGCGGCGATGCGTTCAGCGACGCGTGCGGCAAGCGCGAGCCGCTGGCGCAGCCGTTCGCGCAGTTCCTGCGTGGCCGCCTCGGTGAAGGTGACCGCGAGGATCTGGCTGACGCGCAGGCCGCGTTCGATCACCAGCCGGGTGACCAGCGTCGCCAGGGTGTAGGTCTTGCCGGTGCCGGCGCTGGCCTCGATCAGTTGCAGCCCGTCCAGCGGTACATCGAGGTAGGGATCGATGGGGGCGGGATGGCCTTCGGCGTTCATGCGCTCGCCCCCGCCACGGCGGCGCCTGCGTCGGCGTCGCCGAACTCCTCGCTGCGGCCGTGCACGACGGCGCCGAATACCAGCCGCGCAATCTCGCGGAAGGATTCGCCCAGCTCCGCATCGGCGAATGGATCGCGCCCGCGCAACGCCAGCTTGGCGCTGACCGTTGCGCCTTCGCCCCAGCTGCGGCCACCGTGCCATTGCGCCTCGGCCTTGGCCCAGCCGTCCTTGCCGGCCAGTTCGCATTCGTACCAGAGCCAGCCGGCCCGCGGCAGGAACGGCAGCGGTTCGCGCAGGCCCCAGGCGCGCAGGGTCAGCAGCGCACGCAGGGCGGCGCGCGCCTGCTCCGGCGAGATGGCCTCGCGCAGATGCGGCCCCGCACCACTTGCGGCCTTGGCGAACTGCGCCAGCGGCAGCCGCTCGCCGAGCGCCGAAAGCACCAGCCAGTCGAGCCCATGCGCGATCTGTGCCGGCCCGTGCAGGGTGTCGAAGCGGAACCGCGCCAGGCCGGCCGGGTACAGCGCTTCGAGCCGCCCGTGCAGCTGGACCCCGCCGAGATCGAGCTCGAACATGCGCGGCTGGTCGCCGCCGCCGCACCAGTTTGAAAACGCATCGGCATACGGCTGCACCTCGGCTAACAACTGCTCCAGCTGGCGTTCGCCGAGCGGGCCGGACGGCAGCAGTGCGCGCGCGCGCAATTGCGCGTGCAGGGTGTCGATGCCGCCGCGTGCGCAGGCCTCGAACACCGCCTGCTGCAGGTGGTGGCGCTGCAGGCCGCGGCCGGGCAGCGCCAGCGGCTCGACATCGACCGCGGCGTCGGCGCCCTCCGGCAGGCGCAGGGCCAGCCGCTGGCGCAGGAAGGCCAGTGGCGGATCGCGCAGGAATGCGCGCAGCTCGGCCAGCGACAGCGTGTCCGCATCGCCGGCCGATGGCAGCGGCGATGCCAGCCACCGGCCGAGTTCGTGGCGTGCGCCGTGCGCGGCCGCTGCGGCCGGGCGCCACTCGTCGCGGTAGCTGAAGCGGCGCGGCTCGGGCGTCGCGTCGTCTTCGGCCGTGCCGAACGCGGCCGGCGCGAACGGCTGCAGAGGATGCCGCACCACCAGCGCCTCGCGGGCCTGGTCGGCCGCCGCGTGGTAGCGCGAGGCGACATCGAGCAGCTCCGACACCAGCACCGACGGCTCGCGCTCGCTGCCATCGCGCGGGTCTGCGCCGAGATAGCTGAGATAGAACACGTCGGCCGCCGCGGCAAACAACTGCAGGAACAAAAAACGATCGTCGTCGCGCAGCGAGCGGTCGCCGCGGCGGCGTGCGCCGGTGCCGAGCTCGGCGGTGAGCTGGTTGAGCCCGCCGGCCGGGTCGCGCCGCGGGTAGTCGCCATCGTTCATGCCGAGCACGCAGATCGCGCGGAACGGCAGCAGCCGCATCGGCACCATCCGCCCGAAGCTGACCCCGCCGGTCAGCAGTGGTGCACGCGTGTCGGCCTCGCCGAGCGCGGCCTGAAAATGCGCGCGCACCACCTCCGGCGGCACCGCAACGTCGACACCGGCCCGCTGCGCGGCGTCGGCGAAGTCCTTGAGCAGCGTGCGCAGGCGATCGAGCGTGCGCTGGTCGGCATCCGCGCGCGGGCGCTGCGGCAGCAGCGCGGCGAGCAGCCCGAGCAGGCGCTCGTGCCATTGCGCCGGCGTCATCGCCGCGGCGAACGCGCGCTCGTGCCGGGCCAGCACGCGCAGCAGCCGGATCAGCGCATCGAGCGCGTCGAGTGCGCCGCCTTCCAGCCCGGTCCACGGCGCGACGCCGGCGATGGCGTCGTCAGCACCGCTGGCGTGGCCGAGCAGCAGGCGGTCCAGCGCGAACGCCCAGGTGTAGGCGTCGTCCCGCGGCGCGTCGAGGCGCTGGCGATGCGCCGCGTCCAGCCCCCAGCGCGCGCCGGCGTCGCACAACCAGCCGCGCAGGCGCTCCAGCGCCGGCGGATCGAGACCGGCCTGTTCGGCGATCGCCGGTGTCGCCAGCAGGTCGAGTACCTCGCCCAGACCGAAGCGCGAGCTCGGCAGGGCCAGCAGGCGCAGGAACACCTCGGCGAGCGGCTCGGCCGCCAGCGGGCTGGCGTCGGCCAGCGCGTAGGGGATGAATTCGGCGCGCCCGGCCAGGCCGCCGAACACGGTTTCGATGTAGGGCGCGTACGGGTCGATGTCCGGCGCCAGCACGGCGATCTCGCGCGGCTGCAGCGGCGGATCGAAACGCGGGTCTTCGAGCAGGCCGCGCAGTTGGTCGTGCAACACCTGCACCTCGCGCAGGCGGGTGTGGCAGGCGTGCACCTGCAGGCTCGCATCGCTGCGCTCGACCCGCTCGCGCCAGGCCGTCGCCGGCACGCCGCGGCGATGCAGCAGGTCGCGCTGCAGCCGCCCCAGCAGGCTGTCGCGGGCGGGGGCATCGCTGGCCTGGGTCTCGGGGTCGGCGTAGTGCTCGTGATCGCGCGAGGGGTGCACCACCTCGTAACTGCCGAGCACCGCCATGAAGTCGCGTCCGGCCGCGCCCCAGGCCTGCAGCAGCGGGTTCTCCTGCGCGTGATCCTCGCCGAACGCCGCCGCCTCGCCCAGCCGCAGGCGCTCGGCCAGCGTGGCCAGGTCGCCCCAGTACCTGCGCGTCGGCGTCGGTAGGTAGAAGTGCAGCGTGCCGATGCGGGCCTGGGTCGCGATCACCCGCAGCACGTCCGGCGAGACATTCAACGTGGCGAACGCGAACAACCGCGGCGGCAGTCCCAGCGGGAGCGGCGCATCGGCATCGGCATGGCGCGCAAGATAGTCGTCGATGCGGCGCGCGCGATGTGCCCTGCCCGCCGCGACATGCCGCCACAGCGCGGCCTGCGGATCGCGCGGGCCCTGCCCGGCCTCCCAGCCGAGCAGCCAGTCGCGGCGCCACGCCTGGTATTTCTCGAACACCGCCGCGAGCTCGCCCGCGAGCGACCAGGGTTTCAATGGATCGACGACTGCCATGCCCTCGCCGGACGTGCCGCCGCCCGCCAGATATTCGCGCAGCGACCGCAGCGCCGGTTCACGCAGCAGCGCCGGATCGTTGAGCGCCGCATACAGCCGCCAGCGCAGCGCCGCGGCGTCGAGGTCCTCACCCGCGCCGGCGACGTTTTCATCGAGCGCGCGCTGTACCAGTTCACCCGGCGTCAGGAACTCCAGATTCGCCGCGATGCCATGCGCCTGTGCGAGCGTCGCCTGCAGCCAGCGCCGCATCGCGACCTGCGGGATCAGCACGACATCCGGCGCCAGCATGGCCTGCCCCGGCGCGGGCACCCGCAGTTCGCTGGCGAGCAGTCCGGCCAGCACTTCCAGCGAGTTGGAGTGGTACAGGCGGAAGTCGGGGGCGGTCGGCATGGCCGTCATCTTGCCGCAGCGCGGTCTCAGGCGCCGAGACGAGGCGCAAGGGATATGCGGGGTGCTGTTTCGGGTAGCCAGTGGTGTGAACCGTGGCGATCAGATTTTTGCCTTTGCCTTTGCCTTTGCTGTTGATCTCGACGTCAACCGATCCACCTCGCTACTCCACAGACCCCAAAGGGGCGGCGCACATGGATGTGCGCCGTTTTCCGATCGAGCCATGGATGGCGAGTCGGAAAATCCCCGCGCTGCTACATGCCCGCACGGGAGGTGTGTCGAGGAGGACCCTTTCTTTGGTTACTTTCTTTGGGTCAGCAAAGAAAGTGACCCGCCTTCAGGCGGAAGCTCTTGATCTTGATCTTGAAGCTGAACTTGATCTGGTCGCGTCGCGACTTCCAGAAATATCCGCAGGCGGTAGACAGGCAAGGATCAAATGCTTTCGCCTGAAGGCGAGTCACTTTCTTTGAAGGGCCAAAGAAAGTAACCAAAGAAAGGCCCTTCCCCGACACTTCAAACACCTCGCGTGCGGGCGACGCGGGGATTTTCC
This sequence comes from Novilysobacter longmucuonensis, assembly GCF_046600735.1. Classification (NCBI taxonomy): domain Bacteria; kingdom Pseudomonadati; phylum Pseudomonadota; class Gammaproteobacteria; order Lysobacterales; family Lysobacteraceae; genus Novilysobacter; species Novilysobacter longmucuonensis. The sequence continues at coordinate 20,609 of NZ_JBJMAW010000022.1, read as the reverse complement.
GACTCGGCATCCCTGCCTCGATCGGAAAACGGCGGCCATCCATGGCCGCCGCCCCTTCGGGGTCTGTGGAGAGGCGACGTTGATTGATTTGCGTTGAACATCAACATCAACATCAAGGCAACGGCAGCGGCAACACGGGCACCGCAACAGCAGCAGCTGGCGCGGTTACTGCACTAGCGGGGGGGGGGGTGCCGCGAAACCGCAGGCACCACATCCTCACGCATGTGCACACAAGCCCTGCGACAATTGCCGACAACCCTTGTTCAGCCGCGGTCCGCCAAGCTGCGTTCGTTTTGTGCCTAATTTTGCGCCCTGCCGTGCGCGACCGACCGTGCCGATGACCCAGCAACCCCCAATCGCCCGCCTCACCGGTGTCCGCCTCGATCGCGGCGGCCGTGCCGTGCTGCGCGACATCGAGTTGAGCGTGCCGCGCGGACAGGTGGTCGCGGTGCTGGGGCCGTCAGGCAGCGGCAAGTCGACCCTGCTGGCGGCGCTCACCGGCGAACTGGTGCCGGCGGCCGGCTCGGTCGAGGTGCTCGGCCAGGTGGTGCCACAGCGTTCACGTGACCTGCTGGAGCTGCGCAAGAGCATCGGCGTGCTGCTGCAGGGCAATGGGCTGCTGACCGATCTCACCGCGGCGGAGAACGTCGCGCTGCCGCTGCGTGCCCATACCCGGCTGCCGAATGCGTTGATCCGCCGGCTGGTGCTGATGAAGCTGCATGCGGTCGGCTTGCGCGGCGCCGCCGACGCGTTCCCGCGCGAGCTGTCCGGCGGCATGGCGCGCCGGGTGGCGCTGGCCCGCGCGCTGGCGCTGGACCCGCCGCTGATGATCTACGACGAGCCGCTGACCGGCCTGGACCCGATCGCCTCGGGCGTGATCATGAGCCTGATCCGCCGGCTCAACGACACCCTCGGACTGACCAGCATCGTGGTCACCCACCACGTGCACGAAACCTTGCCGATCGCCGACCATGCCATCGTGATCGCCAACGGCGGCATCGTGTTTTCGGGCACGCCGGAGCAACTGGAAGCGACCGATGACGCGCTGATCCGCCAATTCCTGCGTGGCGAGCCCGACGGGCCCATCGCCTTCGATGCCGCCACGCGCGCGGACGAGGCCGCCTGATGCCGTTCGTTACCGCCACCCGCTCGGTCGGCCGCGCCGGCCTGTTCACGCTGTCGGTGCTGCGCGCCTCGAAGCCGACCGCGGATTTCTTCCGCGAGCTGGTCCGCGAGATCTACAAGATCGGCGCGCGCTCGCTGCCGATCATTGCCGTCGGCGGCGCCTTCGTCGGCCTGTCGGTGACGCTGCTGGGCTACCGCGCGCTGGAGACCTACGGCGCGGCCAACCAGGTCAGCGCGATGCTCGGGCTCGGGCTGTACCGCGAGCTCGGCCCGGTGCTGACCGCGTTGCTGTTCATCGGCCGCGCCGGCTCCTCGATCGCGGCCGAACTGGGCCTGATGCGCGCCACCGACCAGATCACCGCGCTGGGACTGATGGCGATCGACCCGGTCGGCAAGGCGGTCGCGCCGCGGTTCTGGGCGGCGGTGATCAGCGTGCCGCTGCTGACCGGGTTCTTCTGCAGCCTGGCGATCAGCGCCAGCTATTTCGAGGCGGTGCACGTGATCGGCATCGACTCGGGCATCTTCTGGCAGGTGCTGCGCGACAGCGTCGATTTCGGCAGCGACTTCGCGATGGCGTTCGTGAAATCCGCGGTGTTCGGCGCGGTCGCCGCGCTGGTCGCGGCCTATGTCGGCTACCACGCCGAGCCGACCATCGAGGGCACCTCGGTGGCGACCACCAAGGCGGTGGTCAACGCCTCGCTGCTGGTGCTGATGTTCAACTTCGTGATGTCGGCCATGTTGTTTCGTTGAGAACCCGAGGTAACGCAATGACTACCCGCAGTCCCCGTATCGAATTCGCCGTGGGTGCGTTCCTGTTGCTGGCGCTGGCCTCGCTGCTGGTGCTGGCGCTGGCCTCAACCAATGGCAGCTTCGGCTTCGGCGGCGATCGCTACGAGATCACCGCGCGATTCACCAACCTGGGGCCGCTGCGCGCCAATGCGCCGGTCAAGGTCGGTGGCGTGACGATCGGTCAGGTCGCCGCGATCGAGCTCGACCCGGTCCGGCTCGACTCGGTCGTCACCCTGTCGATCGACAAGCGCTATGACCAGCTGCCCGGCGACACCAGCGCGGCGATCCTCACCAGCGGCCTGCTCGGCGAGAGCTACGTCGGCCTGGCGCCCGGCGGCGACCCGTTGCCGCTGCAGCCGGGCGACGAGATCTTCCTGACCCAGCCGTCGGTCGATTTGATGCAACTGGTCGGCAGGTACATGTTCAGCGGCGGCGGCGACAATGGCGGGGCTGCGGACGACGCAGCGGCCGAGCAACCCACCGACGAACCCGCCAGCGACGTACCGCCCTATCTCCAGTAAGCGTGCTTCCAATTGAGCCTGCTGCACCCATCCGCGCAGCAGGCCCTTCGCTACACCACTCCGACTCCCCCACGGAATGACATTTATGCGCACCTTCATCAAACGCAAGCTCATCGTCACCCTGATCAGCGCCGCGCTGCTGGCCACTGCGCCGGCGTTCGCGTTCGCCCAGGCCGCACCGGCCGCGAGCACCGCACCGGCCGGCTCGCCCAGCGAGCTCGTGCTCGACAACAGCACGCGCATCCTGACCACGCTGGAATCGCGCCGCGACGAGTTCACCCGCGACCGGGCGGCGCTGCGCCAGTTCGTGTCCAGCGAGTTCGAGCAGATGTTCGACAGCGACTACGCCGGCCGCCTGGTGCTGGGCGCGCATGGGCGTGGCGCGTCCGACGCCGAGGTCGAGCTGTTCGCCGATGCGCTGGCCGACAACCTGATGCAGCGCTACGGCTCCGCGCTGCTGGACTTCAACACTTGGCTGCAGGTGCGGGTGAAATCCGAGACCCCGTTGCGCGGCGGGCAGATCATGCGGGTGTCCTCGGAGATGCTGCGCCAGGGCGGTGAGCCGATCCCGGTCGACTACCTGATGCGCAAGGTCGGCGGGCAGTGGAAGGTGTTCGACGTGATGGTCGAAGGCGTCAGCTTCGTACAGACCTTCCGCAACCAGTTCGATGCGCCGCTGCGGCAGAAATCGATCGAGCAGGTCGCAGCCGAACTGCGTGCCGGCCAGATCGCAGCCCGCGCGGACTGAGCGCCGACCGGACAACCACTGCCATGACCGCCACCGTCAACCGGACCGCCGACACACTCGGCTTCACCGGTGCGCTCGACCGCAGCGCCAGCCCGGCGCTGTGGAAGCAGGCGCAGCCGCTGCTGGCGGGCGTGGCGCAGATCGACCTTCACGCGGTGAGCGCGGTCGACAGTGCCGGCCTGGCCTTGCTCGCCGAGATTGCCGCGCATTGCGAGGGTGCCCGGGTCGTCGGCGCGCCTGCGGGGCTGGCGGAACTGCGCGCGGCCTACCGCCTCGACGACCGGCTCGCCTTCGCCGGCTGAGCCCGGCAAACACAGTGTTCCGGTCGCCAGCGCAGGTTCGCGTGGCCGGGTCCGCTCCGGCCCCTTAAACTTCCTTCATGCGCTCCCACGCCCAGGTCCTGACTCTTGCACTGCTGATGGCCGCGCCTGCGTATGCGCAGGAGGCGGCTGTTTCCGCGGGCGAAGCCGTCGAAGTCGAGGGCTCGCAAGCCACTCCCGCGGCCGCGGAGCCGCAGTCCGACAGTGGCGACGCGATGTGGAGCAAGTCCCCCCCGGCCCGCCTTCTGCAAAGGGGGGCGCCAGAAGCAGGGGCCGCCGGAGTCACTACCGAGGGCACTGCTGTTCCCCCCTTTGAAGAGGGGGGGCACGGGAGATTTGTTTCACCGCCTCCTGCGCAAGCCCCGCCCGATGCGCCGGCCAGCACCGCCATCGACCCCGATCCGCGCACCAGCGATCCGCGCACCCAGGCTGAGCGCGATTTCGATGCGCTCTACCGCGGCGACCAACCCTACGATCCGGTGTTCGACGCGACCTTGCCGGCACCGGCCGTGCTGCCGGTCAGCTTTGATCCGTGGGAGGGCTACAACCGCCAGATGCACCGCTTCAACAACGCCATCGACCGCAACATCGCGCGGCCGCTGGCGCGGGCCTACGTGCGGGTAGTGCCGCGGCCGGTTCGGCTGGGCGTGAGCAATTTCTTCAGCAACCTTGGCCAGCCGGTGTCGGCGGTCAACGCGCTGCTGCAGGGCAAGCCGAAGCAGGCGGCGCAGTCGCTGGGGCGGTTCGCGCTGAATACCACGCTGGGAATCGGTGGCATCTTCGATCCGGCCAGCGACGCCAAGCTGCCCAACCGCAGCGAGGATTTCGGCCAGACCCTGGGCATCTGGGGCTGGGAGCGCTCGCGCTACGTCGAGCTGCCGCTGTTCGGGCCGCGGACCCTCCGCGACAGCCTCGGCATCTTCGGCGACGCACCGCTAAGCCCGTTGCGCCAGGTCAGCGACGATGCCACCCGCATCCCGCTGCAGGGCCTGCAGCTGGTTGAGGTGCGGACCCAGTTGCTGGCCACCGACAGCCTGCGCGAAGGCGCCACCGACGACTACGCCCTGGTGCGCGATGCCTGGCTGCAGCGGCGCAACTACCAGATCTTCGGCGACCGCCTGGAGGGCGACGACGACCTGCCCGAATACCTGCGCGATGACACCAACCCGCTGGTCCCGGCCGGCGCGATGCCGGTGCTGCCGAGCGACCCGAACTAGGCAGCCGCAGCCCCTGTAGGAGCGGCTTCAGCCGCGATCCGGCGGCAGCAGGCTGCGCTGAAAGCCGGATCGCGGCTGAAGCCGCTCCTACAAAAAGAAAAAACCGGACGCGCTCAATCTTCGCCGGTTTCTTCCATCTCCGTTCCCAGCAACAGGCTTGCGTCGGGCGCAGGCAGCGCCTCGACATCGCGCAGCTTGCGGCTCAGCGCGCGCGAGCGCACGCCGGTCTGTTCCAGCTTGCTGCTGGCTTCGGACAGTTTCTTCTGCACGCCCTCGAGCACGTCACCGAACTTGCCGAACTCGGTCTTGACCGCGCCCAGCGTCTGCCACACTTCGCTGGAGCGCTTCTCGATCGCCAGCGTGCGGAACCCCATCTGGAAGCTGGTCATCAGCGCCAGCAAGGTGGTCGGGCCGGCGACCGCGATGCGCTGGTCGCGCTGCAGTGCGTCGACCAAGCCGGGACGGCGCAGGACCTCGGCGTACAGGCCCTCGGTCGGCAGGAACAGGATCCCGAACTCGGTGGTGTGCGGCGCGCAGATGTACTTCTCCCGGATGCGCACGGCCTCCTTGCGCACCACCCGTTCGAGCGCGTCGCTGGCCGCGTGCGCGACATCGGTGTCGCCGCGCTCCTGGGCGTCGAGCAGGCGCTCGTAATCTTCGCGCGGGAACTTGGCGTCGATCGGCAGCCACACCGGCGCCTCGCCGGTCGAGCCGGGAAACCGCACCGCAAACTCCACCGTCGCGCCGCTGCCCGGCACGGTGCAGACGTTGGCGGCGTACTGGTCCGGCGCGAACACCTGTTCCAGCAGCCCGGCAAGCTGCACTTCGCCGAACACGCCGCGCGACTTGACGTTGGTCAGCACGCGCTGCAGCCCGCCGACGTCGGCGGCGAGTTTGTTCATGTCGCCCAGGCCCTGATGGACCTTGGCCAACATCGTGGTGACGTTGCCGAAACTTTCGGTCAGGCGCGTCTCCAGGGTCGCATGCAGTTTCTCATCGACGGTCGCGCGCATCTGCTCGAGCTTGGCGGCGTTGTCGGCCTGCAACTTCTGTAGCTGCTGCTCCAGCGTGGCGCGCATCTCGCCGATGCGCTGCTCGTTGCGCTGGGTCATCTCGTTGAGCCGCTGGCCGAGCGACTCGGCGAAGCGCTGCTGCAATTCGGCGGCTTCGCCGCGGCCCTTGCGCGCGTCCTCGGTCAGCGCCTCGCGCAGGACCTCCAACTGCCGGTCGGTGCGCGAGGTCAGCTCGTTGAGGCGCTGGTCGGTGCGCGCGGCGACCTCGTTGAGCCGGTTGCCGAAACCCTCGATGCGGGTCTCCTGTTGCGCCGACAGGCTGTCGAGCTGCTGGCGCAACTCGCCGCGGCCGTCGCGCTGCTCCTCGCGCAGGGCCTGCTCCAGCCGCGCGCGGAGGCTTTCGAGCGCCGCCTCGGGCTTGCGCCGCAGCAGCAGGACCAGCAGAGCGATCGCGGCGAGAATCGCGAGGAACACCGCGGCGAGCAGGGCGATGACAAGCATGGACGTTTCAGGCATGGCGCCAGTGTAGCCGCGCCGGTCTCAGCGGCTGCGAACCCGTAGGAGCGGGCCATGCCCGCGATCGCCACCGCAAGCGTTTCGCGCCGGTAATACGCGGAAAACCGTGGCGACGAAACCCGTAGGCTGGGCTGACAAGCCCAGCGCTCCGGTCGGCCTGCCAAGGCGCTGGGAAGCCCAGCCTACGGAAACCGGACAGGCACGGCGATCACTCAATCCAGCACCCGGCAGAACACCGCCTTGAGATACCGCGACTCCTGCACCTGCGCCAGCCACGGGTGGTCGGCGCCGGCCCCGGCCACCTTGAGCACCTGCACGGTCCGGTTCGAATAGAACGCCGCGCGGCGCAGCATGTCTAGGAACTGGTCCTCGCTGACCAGCCCGGTGCACGAGAACGTCGCGAACAACCCGCCGGGCTTGACCACGCTCATCGCCAGCTTGTTCATGTCGAGGTACTTCTTCAGCGCCGGGATCACCTGCTCGCGGTCGCGGGTCATCTTGGCCGGGTCGAGGATCACCACGTCGAACCGCTCGCCGGCGTTGCCGGCATCGCGCAGCCACGGAAAGATGTCGGCCTGCACGAACTTGATCTGTGCGTGGTTGAGCTTGGCGTTGCCCTTGGCGATCGCGAGCACGTCGGCATCGATGTCGACCCCGACCACTTCCTCGGCGCCGCCGCGCGCCTTGGCATACACCGCGAAGCCGCCGGTGTTGCAGCACAGGTCCAGCACGCGCTTGCCGGAGACCTGCCGCGACAGCCACTCGCGGTTCTCGCGCTGGTCGGCGAAGAAACCGGTCTTGTGCGCGCCGGCCGGGTCGGCGCGGAACCGGACGCCGTACTCGGTGATCACGCTTGGCTCGGGCGCCTGCGTGCCGCGGAAGTCGAAGCTCTCCTGCTTCTGCACGTGCTCGTCGGCAAACATGTGGAAGCGGCAGCCGGGAAACTGCTCGCGCAAGGCGGCCTGGATCCACTCGCGGTGGCGGAACGCCCCGGCGCTGAAGAATTCCAGCACCAGCAGATCGGCGTAGCGGTCGACCACCAGTCCGCTGATGCCGTCGCCTTCGCTGTGCACCACGCGCCAGGCATCGCTGACCTCGTCGAGCCGGAGCACGTCACGGCGCAGCGATACCGCGGCGGCGATCTTGCGCGCGAACCAGTCCGCATCAACGGCGACATTCGGGTCGTTTTCGAGCATGCGCAAGGCAATGCGCGAGTGGCCGTTGTAGAAACCACGGCCGATCCATTCACCGTCGACCCCTACCACCTCGACGATCTGGCCGGACTTCGGCCGGGTGGCGGGTTTTTCGACCAGGCGCTGGAAGATCCACGGGTGGGTCGATTTCCAGGCGTTCTTGAGGCGGACGGTCGGGGTGTCGGTGTGGGTCGTGTTCATCACCGCATTCTACGTGCCCATGTCGGTTCCTCCGTCCCTGTAGGAGCGGCTTCAGCCGCGATAACGCCAGCCCGGACACAGGCGCACGGTCGGACAAGCCTTGATTACCGCGCACCCGCCGCCACCCTCTGGAGCATGCACCTGCCCGGCCACGACGACACCTCCAGTCCCTCCGACCAGCGCAGCGCCGACCGGCGGCTGTGGCTGCGCGCGTTCAATCTCAGCCTGGCCTTCGTGCTGCTGCTGACCGCGGTGTTCAGCGCGCAGGGCAGTTTCGAGCTGCGCCCGTGGACGGTGCAGCCGTGGTCGATGACCGGGTGGCTCGGTCTGCTGACCGCGCCCTTGCTGCACGGCTCGTTCGAGCATCTGGCGACCAACGCGATCTCCCTGCTGATGCTGGGCACGCTGGCCGGCGGCATGTACCCGCGCGCGACGCTGCGCGCACTGCCGCTGATCTGGCTCGGGTCGGGCCTGGCGGCGTGGCTGCTGGGGGAGGCCGGGTCGCACCATCTGGGCGCCAGCGGCCTGACCCACGGGCTGATGTTCATGGTGTTCGTGCTCGGCCTGCTGCGCCGCGACCGCCCGGCGGTGGCGGCGGCGATGATCGCGTTCCTGCTGTACGGCGGCATGCTGCTGACGATCCTGCCGCGCGAGCCCGGGGTGTCATGGCAGGCGCACCTGGGCGGCGCCATCGGTGGCGTGATCGCGGCGGCGATGCTGCGCCGGCACGACCCGCCGCTGGCGCGCAAGCGCTACAGCTGGGAAGACGAGGACGAGGACGAGGACGGCGGCGCCGGCGAGCGGGACCGCGGCGAACTGGAACCGCCGCCGCCGCAGGATGTGCCTGTGCTGTGGGACCGCCCCGCGCCGACGCAGCAGGGGCAGGTACTGCCATTCCGCGCGCCGCGCCGGTCCGACGGCGCCGACTGAGCGCGTCAAAAACCGTCGGGGCAGGTCAGGAGGACACCGTTGGTCGGCCATATCGACCGTTCGTCCTTGAGTACTGCGACTTCCGTCACGATCGCGTGAAGCGGCGGTAGTGTCTGGTTCCGGACACTCCCGCCGCTTCGCGGGGCTCATGCTCGATCGATTCGAGGTGCCGATGATGTCGAACCACGCCGAGGTATGCGCGATCGTGTTCTCCCCTTCGCAGTGCAGTGACATGCCCCAGCCCGATGGGTTCCAGGTCGAACTGACCCTCCGCGACGGCGGCCCGCCGGACACCCCGATCAGCGGCGTCGGCCAGTCCTACCACAGCCCCGAAGCGGCACTCGTTGCGGTCTTGCCGCACGCACGCAGCTACGCCGAGCGCGCCTGCAATGCCATGTGGCTGCGTATCCGCGACGCCCAGTCGCAGCCGGTGTTCGGCACGCTGCTGCCCTGAGTGCCGCGCTGAGTGCTGTCCCGGGGGCTCACCCCGGCAACGGCAATCCGCGAAACGCCTTGACCGTGCGCAGCACGAAGCTCGAGTTGACGTCGGCCACTCCGGCCTGGTTGAGCAGGCGGTCCAGCAGGAAGCGCGAGAAATGCTCCAGGTCGCGCACTGCGACCTGGAGCAGGTAGTCCATGTCGCCGGTCAGCGCGTGGCAGGCCACCACCTCGTCCCAGCCGTCGACGAAATCACTGAAGGCCCGCACCGACTCGGTGTCGTGCCGGCTCAACTGCACCCGCACGAACGCCTGCAGGCCGAGCCCGAGCCGCTCGGGGTCGACCTCGGCGCGGTAGCCGGCGATCACGCCCTCACGCTCCAGCCGTTGCACCCGGCGCAGGCAGGCCGAGGCGGACAGATGCACGCGCTCGGCCAACTCGGCGTTGGTCAGGCGCGCGGCGCGCTGCAATTCGGCCAATAGCAGCAGATCGGTGCGGTCGAGGCTGGCTTGCGGCATGTTTGTGCGCTCTGGGTAATGATTGCGCAACAATCATGCGCGAAGCGGCGTGCGCGCCACAACAACGCAACCCGATTGCACACGTTTGCCGCTAAAGTGAATCTTTAGTAGGAGCGACGTGAGTCGCGACCACGTGATACCGCGACCACGCCGCCCAGGCGTCGCAGCATCGCCCGCTGCGGTCGCGACTCACGTCGCTCCTACACATCGCGTCAGGAGGTCGCCCCATGGAATCACCCAAGCGCGTCGAACCCCAGCTCACCGACAAGGGCTACGTGCCGGTCTACACCACCGCCATCGTCGAGCAGCCCTGGGACAGCTACAGCGAAACCGACCACCGCGTCTGGGCGCAGCTGTTCGAACGCCAGCGCGAGGTCCTGGTCGGCCGCGCCAGCGACGAGTTCCTCCATGCGCAGGAGGCCATGGGCATGACCGCCGACCACATCCCGCGTTTCGACGATCTCAACGAGGTGCTGCGCGAGGCGACCGGCTGGGAGCTGATCGGCGTGCAGGGGCTGTTGCCGGAGCTGGATTTCTTCGACCACCTCGCCAACCGCCGCTTCCCGGTAACCTGGTGGATCCGCTCGCCCGAGCAGATGGACTACCTGTCGGAGCCGGACCTGTTCCACGACCTGTTCGGCCACGTGCCGCTGCTGATGAACCCGGTGTTCGCCGACTACATGGAAGCCTACGGCCGCGGCGGGGTGAAGGCGCACGGCATTGGGGGCGACGCACTGGTCAACCTGACACGGCTGTACTGGTACACGGTCGAGTTCGGCCTGATCAGGCAGAAGGATGGGCTGCGCATCTACGGCAGCGGCATCGTCTCCAGCAAGGGCGAGTCGATCCACTGCCTGGAATCGGACGCGCCCAACCGGCTCGGCTTCGAGCTGGAGCGGATCATGCGCACGCGCTACCGCATCGACACCTTCCAGAAGACCTACTTCGTGATCGACAGCTTCGAGCAGCTGATGGAAGCGACCGGGCCGGACTTCAGCCCGATCTACGACAAGCTCGCGCAACTCGATTCGATCCCGGCCGGCAACGTCCTGGCCACCGACAAGGTCTACAACCGCGGCACCGGCGAAGGCTGGCCCACCGACGCCGACGTGTAGGCGGCTTAAACCCGCCTGCTGCAAAACGGCCGCCTACGCCACCGGTCGCTTGCGCGACCGTAGAGCCGAGCTTGCTCGGCTGCGCATCGACGATGCCCCGCACCGAACCGCAGCGGAGCAAGCTCCGCTCTACGCCCGCATCACCGCACTCCCGCTTCTCTGTAGGAGCGCCCCATGGGCGCGAACGCAAACCGGACAGGCGCGGTGGTCCGATTTCCATCGCGGCCATGGGCCGCTCCTACAAAAGCGCCCGATAGCCGAGCTTGCTCGGCTGCGCATCGATGACGACCTCGCACACCCACCGAACCGCAGCGGAGCAAGCTCCGCTCTACGCCCGCATCACCGCACTCCCGCTTCTCTGTAGGAGCGCCCCATGGGCGCGAACGCAAACCGGACAG
>NZ_JBJMAW010000022.1:0-9468 GCF_046600735.1 Novilysobacter longmucuonensis | reverse complement strand
TCCGATTTCCATCGCGGCCATGGGCCGCTCCTACAAAAGCGCCCGATAGCCGAGCTTGCTCGGCTGCGCATCGATGACGACCTCGCACACCCACCGAACCACAGCGGAGCAAGCTCCGCTCTACGCCCGCACCGCCGCGCTCCCGCTTCTCTGTAGGAGCGCCCCATGGGCGCGATCGCGAATCGGACAGGCGCGGTGGTCCGATTTCCATCGCGGCCATGGGCCGCTCCTACAAAACGCCCGATGATTCCGTAGAGCCGAGCTTGCTCGGCTGCGCATCCCGATCTACGACAAGCTCTCGCAACTCGATTCGATCCCGGCCGGCAACGTGCTCGCTACCGACACGGTCTACAACCGCGGCACCGGCGAGGGCTGGCCCACCGGCGCCGACGCCTGACGCGGGCGCGGCGCCCAGCGCCGGTCGAGCCAGAACTTGGCCAGGCCGGCCAGCAGCAGCGGCCCGAACCATGATGCATAGCTGAGAACGACGCCATCCAGCATCGGCAGCAACCGCGGCAGTCCGATCGACAGGAAAGCAATGTGGGTCGCGACGAAGTTGCCCAGCATCCCGGTGTAGTGCTCCGCCAGCCACCAGCGCGGGCGCTGTGCCAGCTGTACCCGGCGCTGGCGCTTGCGCAACATCCCCACGCCCGCCAACAGGCCCACCGACGAGAAGCCGATCAGCAGCGGTGCACCCACCTGCAGGCCCAGCGCCAGCACGCCCACTCCGCTGACCAATGACAGCACCGCCAGCGCCACATATACCGGGCCGGTGAACCGCTCCACATCCTGCTTGTCGCGAATCGCCCGCCAGGAGACCCAGACGCCGGTGGCGGTGATCACCAGCAGGTAGCCCAGGAATGCCGCAGTCACCGTCTGTTCCTCGACCAGGCGCTGCACCACCAGCGGGAACCCGGTGGCGATGATCACGGCCATCGCGCACAGGTAGACCTTGCCCGAAAGGCGGTGGGCGGGACTGCCCTTGCGCAGCGCCGCGGCGAGCCAGAAGGTGGCCAGCGCGATGATGCCTGCGCCGACATGGAGCAACACGAACAACGGATAGAAAGGCATCGGGGCGGCTCCTGGGGATTGCCTGCAGGATCGCGCCGGCCCCACCCCGGCCGTAGTCCCGCTGGTCATCGCGTCGCCCTGCCGGAAGTCACTTTCGGCGCGAAGGCCATTGCCAGCACCGCCGGCGGCGCTCAGCATGAAGCGATGAGACTGTCCTGGCGCGACCTGCTGCAACCGCTCGACCTCGCCGGGCTGTTGACCCTGTTCGCGGTCGGCCTGTCGATGCGCTGGATGCCGCCGGAGGACCGCCCGCTGGCGTGGTCGCTGTTCGCCGCCTTCACCCTCGCCCTGCTGTGCCGCGAGCTTTGCTTGCGCCGCTCCCGGGTGCTCGGACACCTGCTGCTGGCGTTGATGCCGGTGGCGGCGGTGGTGCTGGTATCGCTCAACCCCCGCAACGGCGCAGCCCAGGTCCTGCTGGTGGTCTGGGTGGCGATGGTGGCCGCGCTGTGGCCCCTGCGGGTGGTGGTGGCTGCGGTGGTGGTGATCGACGTGGCGGTCTACCTGGTGCTGCGCGACGCCGCCCATCCGGCGCCGCTGACGGTAAGCCTGCTCTACGCCGGCTTCCAGGGCTTCGCCGCGCTGACCGCGCACTACGCGAGCACCGCCGAACGCGCCCGCGACCAGCTCGCGCGGGTCAATGCCGACCTCCTCGCCACCCGCGCCCTGCTCGCCGACAGCGCGCGCGATGCCGAGCGCCTGCGGGTGGCGCGCGAGCTGCACGACGTCGCCGGTCACAAGCTCACCGCGATGACATTGAACCTACGCGCGCTGGCCGCCGACCCGGCGTTCGCCGGGCGCGACGAGGTCCGCCTGGCGCAGCAACTCTCGGGCGAGCTGCTCGGCGATATCCGCAACGTCGTGCAGGCGCTGCGCGATACCCGCGGGCTCGACCTGGCCACTGCCCTGCACGCGCTGGCCGCGCCGCTGCCACGGCCGCGCCTGCAGCTGGACATCGCCGCCGACCTGCAGGTCACTGATCCGGCTACCGCCGAAACCGTCCTGCGCGTGGTGCAGGAAGCGCTGACCAACAGCGCCCGCCACGGCGAAGCCGGCACCGTGCACGTGCGCATGCAGCGCGAGGGCGCGTGCCTGCGGCTCGACATCGAGGACGACGGTCGCCTGCGCGCGCCGCTGCGCGAGGGCAACGGATTGGCCGGCATGCGCGAGCGCATCGATGCCGCCGGCGGCATGCTGTCGCTGTCGGTCGGCACACGCGGCGCGCTGCGGATCGCCGCGGAGCTGCCGTTGTGAGCGCCGCATCCGACGCGCCGGCCCACCTCGCCCAGCAGCACCGTCCGGAAGACGCCGCGAGCACCCCGCTGCGCATCGCCCTGGCCGACGACCAGGCGCTGGTCCGCGCCGGCCTGCGCGCGCTGCTCGAACGCCATGGCATCCGCATCGCCATCGAGGCCGACGATGGCGCGGCGCTGCTCGAACGGCTCGAAACCACCCCGGTCGATGTCGTGCTCAGCGACATCCGCATGCCCGGCATGGATGGAATAGACGCGGTGCGGCAGCTGCGCGAACGCGGCGACGCCACGCCGGTGCTGCTGTTGACCACCTTCGACGACGCCGACCTGCTGCTGCGCGCGCGCGATGTCGGCGCGCAGGGCTTCCTGCTCAAGGACGCCGCACCGGAGGACCTGCACGAAGCGATCGTGCGCCTGGCCAACGGCGAAACCTTGCTGCAGCCGGTCAGCACCGACCCGGTACGCGCGCGCTACCGCTACCACGCCGACGACGCCCCGCGCGCGCTGTTCACCGACAAGGAGGTCGCCGTGCTGCGACTGATGGCCGGCGGCTACTCCAACAAGGAGATCGCCCGCGCGATGTTCCTGGCCGAAGGCACCGTCAAGAACTATGTCTCGGTGATCCTGGAAAAACTAGACACCCGCGACCGCACCCGCGCCGTGCTCAAGGCGATCACCTTGCGGGTGATCTGAGGCCTGCAGACCCGCCACCTTCGCAACGAGGCTGGGCTGCTTCCGTAGGAGCGGCTTCAGCCGCGATGGATCATCCGTGCCGACGCCGCACCACGAGAGCATAGCAGCCAAGCCGCTCCTGGCGGCAAGGCGCCTGGCGGACGCCCGACGAGCTCATTCGAAGCACGCTTGCGTCGTGCTACGGTTTTATTTCGGACCGGACCGCCTCATGCGGCCCGAACTGTCACGGAAGATCCGCTTCCGGCTACGGACTGGCCAAGGCCTGAAGTCGCCGACACCACTCTCGACTTCGCGACCATGACCCTGTCCGACTTCATCGCCCACAACCGCGAACGCATCGTCGACGAATGCGAGGCGTTCGCCCGGACGCTTCTGCCAGTGGCCGGTGGCATGGAGCGCAAGGCGCTGCGCAACGACATCAATGAAATCCTCGCCGCCGTCGCCGCTGACATGGACACCGCGCAGTCCGAGTCGCAGCGGTCGGAAAAATCGATGGGCCGCCAACCGGTCAAAAGCGGTTCGTCCGACTCTGCTGCCACGACCCACGGCAAGGCGCGCGAGGCCAGTGGTTTCGATGTCAATCAGGCCGCGGCCGAGTACCGCGCGTTGCGTGCATCGGTGATCAAGCTCTGGCTTGAGACTTCGCCATCGCTGGGGCCGGAGGAAGTCGACCAGCTGACCCGCTTCAACGAGGCCATGGACCAGGCGCTGGCCGAATCACTGCTGCGTTTCTCGCAGCAGGCGGCGCATTCGCGCGACCTGTTCCTGGGCGTGCTGGGCCATGAACTGCGCACCCCGTTGGCGACCATCGTCAATTCGGCGCAGGTGCTCAAGCTCGGCGGCGATGCAGCGCAGCCGATCCTCACCGAAACCACCGACCGGATCCTGCGCGGCAGCGGGCGGATCCAGAGTCTGCTCGACGACCTGCTCGACTTCGTCCGGGCCGGCACCGGCGGCGGCATGCGGGTGACGCCCACCGACATGCGCATGGACACGCTGGGCGAACGCATTGTGTGCGAACTGGAGGCGGCGTTCCCCGGGCGCCGCATCGAGCTGCGGCGGCAGGGCGATCTGGCCGGCCGCTGGGACGAGCAGCGCATCGCCCAGGCGGTGTCCAATCTGGTCAGCAACGCGATCAAGTACGGCGCGCCCGATTCCCCGGTCACGCTTAGCCTGACCGACACCGAGGACGCTCACATAGCCATCGAGGTGCACAACGCCGGGCGGGAAATCCCGACCGAAAAATGCGAATCGCTATTCGAACCGCTGGTCCGTGGCACCGGCCCGGACGCGACCGGCCTCAGCCTCGGCCTGGGACTGTTCATCGTCCGCGAAGTCGCCCGTGCACACGGCGGCTCGGTCGACGTCGCTTCCTCCGGCCAGGCCGGCACTGTTTTCTGCATGACGCTCCCGCGCCATTCCGAAGCGACCCGCCCGTCGGCGATGGAGGGCTTGAGGCGTACTTGAGAGGTTGGCGGCGGAAAACAGGCGCACGCCGGCATCTGCTTTCAGCTCGCATTGCCGCGAATGCGGGAATCCACTGCTACCGCCCCTAAACCAACCTCATGCCTCAACCGGACGAGCAGGCTGGAGCGCGAACCGCGGTAGCCAAACGGCCACCTGTGTCAGGCAAGCGCCTTTGCGGTTCCTTCTCCCCTCGGGAGAAGGTGCCCGAAGGGCGGATGAGGGCTCGGCGGAGCTGAAATGGTGACCAACTGCGCCGGCTGACACGCTACGTTGATGTTCGGAAGTCTGCCGCTCCGCCGAGCCCTCATCCCAACCGCTCTCCCGAGGAGAGAGGCTCAACAGCGCTTTGAAGCCCTCCTCTTCAAGGGGAGGGTTGGGTGGGGATGGGTTGGCTCTACGCGCAAAGCCTGCAACGGCAAAGGTCAATCCATCCCCATCCCGGCCTTCCCCTTGAAGGGGAAGGAGAAAAGCTGCGCCGCGGAGGTTATTCGAGGTTCCCTCAATTAGCTTCATTGGTGTGGCCCAACGCTCGAATCAAGCCGCCACCCGCGCCATGAGATGCGCATCAACATACGCTCCATCACGGAAGGCGGAGCGCCGGCACGTGCCTTCCACCACGAATCCGTGTCGGCTGTAGAGATCGATTGCCGCAGTGTTGTCCGTGTAGACCTCGATTTCGATGCGCGTGATCTGCATCCATCTTTCGCACATGTCGATAGCGGCCTGGAGCAACGTCGAGCCGACACCCAGCCGGCGCGCCGAAGCCTTGACCCCCATGCCCAGCGTCGCCACGTGGCGGCGGCGAGGTGAGCGGCACACCTCAAGCCCGAGCTGGCCGACAACCTCGTCCTGCCGCACTGCAACCAGGCAGAAGCATCCTTCCCGCGACGTATCGAGCTTGCCCTCCCAGTGCACCGATGACTGGTAGGGCAGTTGCAGCGTGCTGCTGAAGGCCTGGACCTCCGAGTACAGCTTGTGGACCTGCGAAAGGTCGGCTGGCTCGTAGTGACGGATCTGAAAGTCAGACATGTGCTTCCTTAGGTCCAATGCCTGGCTGTAGCAACACGAGAAATGCTCTTTTGCTAACGTTGGCGGCTAGCAAACCGATACTCGACGCCCAACCACCACGCGTCGACCTCCGACTGGTCTTCGCCTACCTGCGGGGTACGGTCCCACTGCAAACGCAGCGACCATGGCGCATCGAAGTGCAGGCGCATGCCCACACCATACAAAGCGTCAGAACTGCTGTCCGTGGATCGCAAATTGGCCCAGAGGGAGCGTATTTCGCTTTCGACCTCGGTGTGCGCAATCCCCACCTTGGCATAGGCCTCAAACCGTTTGCCGAGTGGAATGCTTCCAACAAGAGACAGATCCCAACGTACGCCGGAAACACTAATGTCCTGCGGAAAGGCTTCGGGAGCACAAAACTCTGGGCAATCTAGTCGATAGCTGTAGTCACCCAGGTCAGCATAAGCAGTCTCGATCGCAACGTACGGGTTCACCCGGTAGCCGCCATGGATCGCAAAAGCGGTATCGGATAAGTCCTTATTGCTGACAACGGCTTGGGCCTCTGGCTCGATTTCGGCATGGCCCAGATCAGCGCCAAGGTACCAACCCGGTCCGACTCCGTCAGCGGCGGTGGCTTGCGCCGAGAACCCACTCGCTACTGCAACGATAATTGCGACGGCCATTTCTTTCGTCTTTAACATGGATCTCCCTTGAGCATGCAGGAACAGGCGGCGGCTAGATCGGTGAGTGAGCGCATAATGCCTGAGTTAAGCCGAGCCGCAACGTGCCAGCCGGTGAGTGGCTGCAGTTGAACAGCGACACGTTTGAACCCAGCGACGAAGCGAACTCGGCTTGAATGAGTAAAAAGGAGACTTCCCACTTCAGCGGCAGAGCCGCTCGGCCTCTTGGGCCATGATTGGTTTTCAGAGTCAATCAAACGAAGGAGATGTCTCCAATGCGCACTATAACCATCGGCGCGGACTTGAGCAAAACTGTTGTTATCGACTTGCTAGGTCGATGCGAATGGGCGTGTTTTGCGGCGCCAGAATTTGCGCCGCGGCGCCTTCGCCGCCTGGCTGGCGCAGCTGTCGGCTGGCACGTCGTGCCACGAACGCAGCGTGGAACTGCGCCTGATCGAGCCGGGCAAGCCGAACCGGAATGCTTACGTCGAGCCCTTCAACGGCAGGTCCCGCGAACAGTGCCGCAATGAGAACTGGTTTAGCGCGCTCCACACGCGCAAACCGCTAACAACGCGTCAGCTTCATTTATCCGTTTGCGTAAATGAACCTGACCCCTTTTTGCGTTGAGCATCGATCTTTCCTGTGAGGCGGAACGCCCGAATTAAGCCGAGCCGCAAAGCGGCTTCGGCTCGAATGAATTGTTAGGCGCTAATCGTAATAGCTGGAGCAACCGTTTAACGCAGGCGGATATCGATAGAGCAATTCTTTAGCAGCACGCAAAAGCTCTTTTGCTAACGTTGGCGGCTAGCAAACCGATATTCGACGCCCAACCACCACGCGTCGACATCCGACTGGTCTTCGCCTACCTGAGGGGTACGGTCCCACTGCAAACGCAGCGACCATGGCGCGTCGAAGTGCAGGCGCAAGCCCACACCATACAAAGCGTCAGAACTGCTGTCCGTGGACCGCAAATTGGCGTTGAGGGAGCGTACTTCGCTTTCAACCTCGGTGTGCGCAATCCCCACCTTGGCATAGGCCTCAAACCGTTCGCCAAATGGAACGCTCCCTACAAGAGCCAAGTCCGAACGTATGCCGGAAAGACTGATATCCCGCGGAAAGGCTTCGGGAATACAAACATCTGGGCAATCTACTCGATAGCTGTAGTCACCCAGATCAGCATAAGCCGTCTCGATCGCAAAGTAAGGGTTCACCCGGTAGCCGCCGTGGATCGCAAAAGCGGTATCGGATAAGTCCTCATTGCTGACAGCGGCTTGGTTCTCTGGCTCGATTTCGGCATGGCCCAGATCAGCGCCAAGGTACCAACCCGGTCCGACTCTGTCAGCGGCGGCGGCTTGCGCCGAGAACCCACCCGCTACTGCAACGATAATTGCGACGGCCATTTCTTTTGTCTTTAACATGGATATCCCCTTGAGCATGCAGGAACAGGCGGCGGCTAGATCGGTAGTGAGGGCATAACGCCTGAATTAAGCCGCGCCGCAGCTGGCCAGTCGGTGAGTTGATGCAATGGAGCAACAGGAAATTTGAACGGAGCGACGAAGCGGGTTCGGCGTGAATGAATTGTTAGGCCTCATTGATGCCCGTGCCTTTGACGACGCCAACGGACGACCGCAGGCAGCGTGAGCACTGCAATAAGGCCAAGGGCAACGCCACCCAGGATAATTGCAGGGAGCAGCCAGGGCGCTGCCTCAGAGAACTGGTCTACGAGCACAGGCGCAAAAAGCAAGCCGGTGGCCGAGCCTGCCAGCGCGAGAGCGAACACAAGCACCGGCCGCCTTTGGTGTGTTGATCGATTCCCTTGCATTGATATCTCCGTGGAGCGTGAGGCCTAACGCCTGAATTAAGCCGACCCGCAGCGTGCTGATCGATGAGTTGTGGCAGTGGAACAACGACACATTTGAACGAAGCAACGAAGCGGGTGCGGCTCGAATGAAATTGTTAGGCCGCACCGGTTACTGACGGTGCAACCACTCAAGTAGAATTTTATCAAATGCATTCGGTTGCTCAAGCTGCGGAGTATGCCCGCTCCGGTCCAGTACTTTGAAGGTGACATGCTGGAGTCTAGACAAAGCGTTCTTCCAGAGCGTATGTGGAACAGCATAATCATAACGCCCCATCACAATGAGTACTGGGACTTTTGGCGATTCGGTGTCATAGTTCATTTCATACACTTGGTACAGACCGCGGAACGAATGAACAGCCTCCATTCCGAAAGTCATTCCTTGCCACAGCCATGAAGCATCGTAGGTTGGGTTGTACCAGTACAGAGGTGCGTCTGCAACGTACTGGGCGACATAGGCCGCTTCCGGGAAGAGAGAAGCCATATATTTTTCATCAATTAAATTGCGGCGATGTTTAAGTATCGCTTTTCGATTATCTGAGGCGTGGGATATCCAGTATCGCTCGCTGCCTGCAACTGTGTGAGCGATATCAACAGGAGGTGAGCCGATCAAGACTATTCGAGAAACATTCTGGGGATATCGCTTCGCATACTCGAGCGCGATATTTCCGTGATGCGAATGGCCTACGATCACCACTTCTTCGAGGCCCGCAGCGATGCGTATCGACTCAATACAATTAGCATATAATTCGAAACTGATGGATCCGAGCCGGAACGCGGGCGTGAGCTGAACGAAGTGTGGCAGGTCTGCACATATAATTTTGCAGTGCTGCTTGAGTTTCTGAGAGAACGTTCTAGGGTAATAGATTGATGAGCCAATAACGAGGAGCGGCGTGCCAGAACCCTCAGCTGTGAATTTGAGGGTGGTATTGGCAACGCAGACTGCGTTTTGCTTTATATCTTCGACAGACACGATTGTCTCCCATTGCGGCCTAACGCCTGAATTAAGCCGACCCGCAGCGCGAAGAACAGAAGAACAACGCGTTTCCCAATGCGACGGTGTTGCCGAAGCCGCGAAGCGGGTTCGGCTTGATTGAATTGTTAGGCCTCACCGTCTGGTGCTTGCGGCGTTTTAACCCCAGCGGCAAGCGGTTTGACACGCACTTTGGACGTGGCAAGGAACACAACGCCAAGCGCCATGAGAGACGGACCTAAGACGGTAAACACGAGCATCTGCGTTGCAACGCCCACTGCAAGGAAAGATGCGCCGAATGCGAGGAAAACGAAACCAAGTGTTTGCAAGCTCTTTGCCCGGTCCATCCATGTACTCCTTGAGATGAGGCCTAACGCCTTATGTCTTTGAACTTCCGTAGCCTAGAGGTCGAGAGCCCGGTGTGCGCGCCCGATAACGCCTCGGTGTCAGCAGCACCGTAACTCAGCA
>NZ_JBJMAW010000021.1:0-28799 GCF_046600735.1 Novilysobacter longmucuonensis | reverse complement strand
GTCCGATGCCGGCGGCATGGACCTGGACGCATCGCCCGCTGGCGCGGCTGCCGCGGCGCTTGCCGGCCACCGCGTGCACCTGCGGCGCGGCTACCGGCAGAGCCAATCGCTCGATCTCGCGCCGCTCGCCGCCGCGGTGCGCGAGGGCGACGCGGACACCACGCTGGCGCTGCTGCGCGGCGGCGAGCTGGCCGGTGTGCACTTCCACGAAGACCTGCTCGAGCCACTCGCCGGCAGCGCCGGCGAAGCGCTGCTGGGCGCCTGGCGTCCGCTGCTCCAGATCCACGATCCGGCCGCCGCGCTCGCGCTCGCCGCGCGTGCACGCCTGCTGACTGCGGTGCGCGAAGGGCCGCACGGCGCACGCACGCTCAATGCGCGCATCGAGGAGGCGCTGGCGGGGACGCAGCATCCGCGCTACTACCATGGTCGGCTGCTGCTGATCACCGAGAACAGCTATCGCCACGGCCTGTTCAACGGCGACATTGGCGTGTGCCTGCGCGGCGAGGACGGCGTCATTGCGGCGTGGTTCGCCGGCGGCGAGGGCGTGCGCGGCCTGCACCCGGCCGCCCTGCCGGCGCACGAGGGTGCGTTCGCGATGACCGTGCACAAGGCCCAAGGCTCGGAGTTCGACCAGGTCTGGCTGCAGTTGCCGCGACAGGACGGGCGCGGGCTGTCGCGCGAACTGCTGTACACCGGCCTGACCCGCGCCCGCGATGCAGTGCACCTGTGCGCCAGCGAGCCGGTGCTGCGCGCGGCGCTGGCGCGCCGCACCGCACGCGTGTCCGGACTGGAGTGGCGCTTGCGCGCCGCATCCGGGTAGAAGTAGAGCGGAGCTTGCTCCGCTGTCGGCCGCGCCGGGGAAGCGACAGCCGAGCAAGCTCGGCTCTACGACCACACCCTGCCGCTCGCGAGGTCGGGATCGGCGCTGGAGTACGATGGCCGACCCGCAGCCGCACTTCCGACGCCATGGCAGATTCCTCCAAGCCCACGCGCGAACAAGCCGAAGCCGCCGTCCGCACCCTGCTCAGCTGGGCCGGTGACGACCCCGCGCGCGAAGGCCTGCTCGACACCCCCAAGCGCGTCGTCGATGCCTACGGCGACTGGTTCCACGGTTACAGCGCCGACCCGCGCGAGTACCTGTCGCGCACGTTCGAGGAAGTGGCCGGCTACGACGAGTTGATCGTGCTGCGCGACATCGAGTTCGAGAGCCACTGCGAGCACCACATGGCGCCGATCATCGGCAAGGCCCACGTCGGCTACCTGCCCGACGGCAAGGTGGTCGGCATCAGCAAGCTGGCGCGCGTGGTCGAGGCCTACGCCCGGCGGCTGCAGGTACAGGAAAAGCTGACCGCGCAGATCGCCGGGGTGATCCAGGACGTGCTGCAGCCGCGCGGCGTCGGCGTGGTGGTGGTCGGCGCGCACGAATGCATGACCACCCGCGGCGTGCACAAGCGCGGCGTCAGCATGGTCACCTCGAAGATGCTCGGCAGCTTCCGCGAGGATGCGCGCACCCGCGCGGAGTTCCTGCGCTTCATTGATGTCGGGCCCGGGCGCTGAGCGCGAGGTCTCCGGGCGAGTACCCAACCGAGCAAGCTCGGCTCTACGGGGGCACATCCTCGCCTCGGTATGAGCGCCATCGCCGCAATGTCTTTCGGCCCGGCCCGAAGAGCGGTCGTCGGACAGCTTTTCTCGCGATCTGAACGAAGAGCTCGCGGCTACGAGCCGCTCCTACAGGTGCCGAGCGCTGCGGCGGATTACCCTGTCGACATGAAACCTATCTTCTGTGCCATCACTCTTGCCTTCGTTGCCCTGACCGGCTGCGACGATTCGCCCCAGGCAGCGGCGTCCGCGGGCCCGCCCACGCCCGCGCTGACCGTCACCGAATGGGCCTTGCCGACCGCGGCGGGCGCCGCGCAGCCGGACCTGGTGGCGACCGACGACGGCTTGCTGCTGTCGTGGATCGAGCCGCTCCAGTCCGGCCATGCGCTGCGGTTCGCGCGCTACCGCGGCGGGGCCTGGGGCGCGCCGCGACAGATCGCGCGCGGCGAGGACTGGTTCGTCAACTGGGCCGACACTCCGCACCTGGCGAGCACCGCCGATGGCGCGCTGTGGGCCCACTGGCTGCAGAAGTCCGCCGCCGCGACCTACGCCTACGACGTCGCGCTGACGCGTTCCGAGGATGGCGGTGCGAACTGGTCGGCGCCGGTGCTGGTCAACGACGACGGCACGCCGACCGAGCATGGTTTCGTTTCGCTGTGGCCGATGTCCGATAGCAGCCTCGGCGTGGCCTGGCTCGACGGGCGCGAGACCGGCAGCGGCGGGCACGACGCCCACGCCACGTCATCAGGCGCGATGACGCTGCGCGCGGCCAGCTTCGACGCCGCCTTGCAGCGCAGCGGCGAGGCCCGGATCGACGCGATGACCTGCGACTGCTGCCAGACCGACGTGGCGCTGACCGCACGCGGCCCGCTGCTGGTGTATCGCGACCGCACGCCCGCGGAGATTCGCGACATCGCGGTCAGTCGGCTGCAGGGCGGCCGCTGGAGCGTCGGGCGCAGCGTGCATGCGGACGAGTGGACCATGCCGGCCTGCCCGGTCAACGGACCGGCGGTGGCGGCGCGCGGCGACGAGGCGGTGGTCGCGTGGTACACCGCCGCCGGCGGCACACCGACACTCAAGCTGGCGCGCAGCAGTGATGCCGGCGATACCTTCGGCGCGCCGGTCACGTTCGACCGTGGCGAGCAGGTCCAGGGCCGGGTCGATGTCGCCCTGGACCAGCACGCCGCCTGGGTGCTGTGGCTGCGCGAGGACGCGCAGGGCCAGTCGCTGCAACTCGCGCGCCATGCCGCGGACCTGTCGCGCGAGCTGCAGCGCGTCGAGATCGCGCGCCTGCAGGGCCGCGGGCGCGGCACCGGCTTCGCGCAGCTGGTGCTGGCCGGCGACACCGCGCACGTGGTGTGGACCGACGTGGTCGATGGCCGGCCCCGGCTGCGCGGCGCGCAGATATCCGCGGACGACCCCGCCCCGCGCTTGTAGGAGCGGCTTCAGCCGCGATGAGGGTCAAGAGCTTCAGACGCGGATCAGAGCGAAAAAAGGCGGATGAAGCTTTTTGTACAGCAGGTCGATTTTGCTTTGATCCGCTCTTTTTCGCTTTGATCCGCGTCAAATGTTCTTGCCTCTACGACACCCCGTCCGGCACTCGGCCCCGGTCAGTCGCCGGGCGTGGGCAGCTCGGCCGCGCGGTCGGCCTGGCGCGCGGCGTCCTCGCGGTAGTTCGGCGGCAGCCGCTGATGGATCGCGGTCGCGGCGATGGCGGCATGGCCGACCGCGACGCTGATCTGGTTGAGCGCACTGACGATGTCGCCGATCGCGTAGAGGCCGTCGACGCTGGTCTGCAACTTGTCATCGACCAGCAGTTCCTGCGTCTGGTCGACCTCGGCGCCCAGTGCGAGCGCGAGCTGCGACTGCGCATCGCCCCCGAGTACCGGGTAGAGGGTGTCGAACCACTCGCAACGGCCGTCATCGAACCGGGCATGGCAGCCGCGCGCATCGTGGTGCAGGTTGCGCGGCACCGGCAGCAGCTCGAGGTGCGCGTTGCGGGCGATCTCGGCGCAGCACGCCGACGGCGCATCCGGCGCGGTCGGCAACACCGCCACGCGGCGCGAGAACGTGCGCAGGAAGGCGGCGTGACGGATCGCCTGGTCGATCGGGGCGTACACCGCGATGCGCTCATCGCTGGCCTCGTAGCCATCGCAGACCGCGCACAGGCGGACCGCGCCGGCCTTGATCGCCGCCTCCAGCCCCTCGACCGGCGGCATGCGGTCGACGATGCCGGTCGCCAGCAGTACGTGGCGCGCGTGCCAGCGCTGGCCGTCCTCGGCGGTGGCGAGAAAGCCCTCGTCGACGCGTTGCAGCCGGCCGATCCGGCCCGGCACGATCGCTGCGCCGTAACCTTCGGCCTGTTCGCGCAGCTTGCCCAGCAGCGCCGGACCGGTGACTCCGAACGGGAACCCGGGGCAGTTGTGGCTGGTCGGTATCCAGCGCGCGCGGCTGGCGCCGGCGTCGACCACCAGCACCCGCCGCAGGAAGCGCGCGAGGTAGGTCGCCGCGGTCAGCCCGGCCGGGCCGGCGCCGACGATCACGCAGTCGAGCGGGGGTGGATCGCTGGCGGCAGGCTCGGGCATGGCGTTCTGCGGTGGCACCAGGAACAAAGAAGCGGCCGCACCTGGCAGTGGTCAGACCGCTCGGCGCGAGCTCATGCCGGTTGCAGCAGGCGCAGGCCGAACCAGTCGCGCGGGTCGTTCCAGCCCTCGACGACCGTCAGCCCCGCGACCTGCGCGAGTCCGGCCAGGCCGGCGTCGGTGTACTTGTGGCTGTACTCGACCAGCATCGCCTCGCCCGCCGCGAACCGGAAGTCGCGCCCGGCCACGATCACGGACTGTTCGTGCCGGCTGACCAGGAACGTCTCGATGCGGCCGCGTTCGCGCGCGTACACCGCGTGGTGGCGGAAGCCGTCGAGCTCGAAGTCGCTGCCGAGCTCGCGGTTGAGCCGGGTCAGCAGGTTCAGGGTGAAGGCGGCGGTGACGCCGGCTGCATCGTTGTAGGCCGCCTCCAGCGTCGCGCTGTCCTTGTCCAGATCGATGCCGATCAGTGCCTGCCCGCGCGCGCCCATGGTCGCGCGCATCGACCGCATCAGCTCGATCGCACCGGGGTGGTCGAAGTTGCCCAGGGTGGAGCCGGGGAAGAACACCAGCGTGTGCCCGGTGGCACGCCCGGGCCGGGGCAGTTCGACCGGCCGGCTGAAATCGGCGCAGACCGGCAGCATCTCGATCTGCGGAAAGGCTTCGGCCAGGCGTGCGGTGCTGGCCAGCAAGGTGCCGCGGTCGATCTCGATGGGCGTGTAGGCGACCGGGTCGCGCAGCCCCTCGAGCAGCTGGGCGGTCTTGCGGCCGCTGCCGCTGCCGTACTCGACCACGTGCGCGTGCGCACCGACCGCGCGCGCGATCGCGTCCATGCGCGCATCCAGCAGCGCGATCTCCACCCGCGTCAGGTAGTACTCGGGCTGGCGGGTGATCGCCTCGAACAGCTCGGAGCCGCGCGCATCGTAGAAGTACTTCGACGGCAGCTGCTTGGGCGAGGCGGACAGGCCCTCGAGCACGTCGCCGGCGATATCGTCGTGGCTGGGGCGCAGGTCGGTGAGTCGGGCCATGGGGGCGGGCGCGGGCGCGGTGGTGGCGGTCATGCCGGATCCTTGGCCAGGCGCAGGCCGGAGAACTGCCAGCGATCGGGCGGATAGAAGAAGTTGCGGTAGCTGGCGCGCATGTGCCCGCGCGGGGTCGCGCAACTGCCGCCGCGCAATACCCACTGGCCGCACATGAACTTGCCGTTGTACTCGCCCAGAGCGCCGGGCAGCGCACGGAAACCGGGGTAGGACGAATACGCACTCGAGGTCCATTCCCAGACGTCGCCGAACAGCTGTTGCAGCCCCGGTCTGGCGGCGGCCGTGGGCGCGGCGCCAAGCGGTCGTTCCCGGGACGCCGGATGCAGCAGGTCGTCATCGGCGAAGTTGCCTTCGACCGGCTGCGTCGCGGCATGGCTTTCCCATTCGGTCTCGGTCGGCAGCCGCGCACCGGCCCAGCGCGCGAATGCATCCGCCTCGAAGTAACTGAGGTGGCAGACCGGCGCATGCGCATCGAGCGCGCGCATGCCGCCAAGGGTGAACTCGCCGGCGAGGTCTTGGTCCCAGTACAGCGGACGGGACCAGCCCTCGGCCTGCACGCGGCTCCAGCCCTCGCTCATCCACAGCGTGGCGGTGCGATAGCCGTCGTCGTCGACGAACGCGCGGTACTCGGCGTTGCTGACCGGTCGGCTTGCCAATGCATGCGCCGGCACCAGCACGCGGTGGCGGGGCGACTCGTTGTCGTAGGCGAAGGCGCCACCGGCCGGCCAGGCCGGCGCGCCGATCTTGGCCAGGCGCTCGCCGCTGGCGATCCAGTGCAGCGGCGTTGCGCCGCCATGTCGCTGAGGCAGGTCGTCGCGATAGGCCGGGCGCAGCGGATTGCACCACAGCGCATGCTTGATGTCGGTCAGCAGCAGCTCCTGGTGCTGCTGCTCGTGGTGCGTGCCCAGCATGATGCGGCGCAGCGCCTCCTGATCGAAATCGCCGGCCGCGAACCCATGCGCGATGCGCGCATCGATCGCGTCGCGGTAGGCCAGCACCTCGCTCAGCCCCGGCCGCGACAGCAGCCCCCGCTGTGGCCGGGCGTGCATCGCGCCGACGCTGTGGTAATAGCTGTTGAACAGGTAGTCCCAGTCCGGGTGCACCGGGGCATAGCCGCGTTGCAGGCCGAGCACGAAGCACTCGAAGAACCAGCTGGTGTGCGCGAGGTGCCACTTGGCCGGGCTGGTGCTGTCCATGCTCTGCACCATTGCGTCCTCGGGCGACAGCGGCATGGCGAGCAGCTGGCTGCGCGCGCGGACGTCGCGATAACGCTGCGCCACGGCGGCGGCATCGGGCGCACGTGCGGGGACGTCTCGGACGGGCGCGGGAGCAGGGGCGAACGGCAGCGACATCGGAGCAAGAATATCGGCCCGGCGCGATGGCAAAGTGATGGCGGCGTGATTTCGACGCGGCTTGTCAGAGCCCTGCTGGATTCCCCTCTTTGAAAAAGAGAGGCCGCGCCGCGGGAGAACCCGCTTGCGGGAATCTTCAGCGCGCCGCCGCGCGCGAGGAGACCCGCTTGCGAACTCACGCCACCCGGCTGCATCGCTGCCGGGACAGGTGCACCAGCAGCAGCGAGACCGCCGCCGGGATCATGCCGCGCCGCGGGAGAACGCGCTTGCGGGAACCTTCAACGCGCCGCCGCGCGCGAGGAGACCGGCTTGCGGACTCACGCCACCCGGCTGCGGCGCTGCCGCGACAGGTGCACCAGCAGCAGCGAGATCGCCGCCGGGGTCATGCCGGGGATCCGCTGCGCCTGGCCGACGGTCTGCGGCCGCACCTGCGCAAGCTTGCCGGTCAGCTCCGCCGACAGCCCGCGCACGCCGGCGTAATCGAATCCGGCTGGTATCGCCATGGTCTCGTGGCGCTGCGCGCGCGCGATCTCCTCGCGCTGGCGATCGACATACCCGGCGTACTTGACGCCGATCTCGACCTGCTCGGCCACCGCCGGGTCGGCCACCGCCGGCGCGAGCATCGGCACCTGCAGCAGGCGGGCGTAGTCGAGCTCGGGGCGCTTGAGCAGGTCGAGCGCGTGACTCTCACGGCTGACCTCGATGCCGAGGGTCTGCGCCAGTTCGCGGCCGAGCGGGTTGCCCGGCGCCGCCCAGATCGAGGACAACCGTGCGTTCTCGCGTTCGATCGCCTCGCGCTTGGCGGCGAACTTCGCCCAGCGCGCCTCGTCGACCAGGCCGAGTGCGCGTCCGGTTTCGGTCAGGCGCAGGTCGGCATTGTCCTCGCGCAACTGCAGCCGGTACTCGGCGCGTGAGGTGAACATGCGGTAGGGCTCGGTGGTGCCGTGGGTGATCAGGTCATCGACCAGCACGCCCAGGTAAGCCTCGTCGCGGCGCGGACTCCAGCCCGGCTGCCCGCCGACCAGGCGCGCGGCATTGACGCCGGCCAGCAGGCCCTGCGCGGCGGCTTCCTCGTAGCCGGTGGTGCCGTTGATCTGGCCGGCGAAGAACAGCCCGGAAACCGCCTTGGTCTCCAGCGTGGCCTTGAGCCCGCGCGGATCGAAGAAGTCGTACTCGATCGCGTAACCGGCGCGGGTGATATGGGCGTGCTCGAAACCGCGGATCGAACGCACCAGCTCGAGCTGCACGTCGAACGGCAGCGAGGTGGAGATGCCGTTGGGGTAGATCTCGGCGACGTCCAGGCCCTCCGGCTCGACGAAGATCTGGTGCGATGGCTTGTCGGCGAAACGCACCACCTTGTCCTCGATCGACGGGCAGTAGCGCGGGCCGATGCCCTCGATATGGCCGGTGTACAGCGGCGAGCGGTCCAGCGCGGCGCGGATGATGTCGTGGGTGCGCTCGGAGGTGTGGGTGATCCAGCACGGGACCTGGCGCGGATGGTCGCTGTGTTGCCCGAGGAACGAGAACACCGGGCGCGGTGCATCCCCCGGCTGTTGCTCCATCACCGAATAGTCCAGCGTGCGGCCGTCGATCCGCGGCGGGGTGCCGGTCTTGAGCCGGTCCACCACGAACGGGCCGTCGCGCAGCCGCGCCGCCAGCGCGGTCGCGGGCGGGTCGCCGGCGCGGCCGGCGGCGTAACTGGTCGGGCCGACGTGGACCTTGCCGGCGAGAAAGGTGCCGGCGGTCAGCACCACGGCCGGCGAGTGGAAGCGCAGGCCGGCCTGGGTGAGCACACCATTGACCGCGTTGCCGGCGGCGCCACCGCCACCGGCAAACACGATGTCGTCGACCGCCGCCTGGAACACGGTCAGGCCCGGCTGCGCCTCGACCGCGCGGCGGATGAACGCGCGGTACAGCGCGCGGTCGGCCTGGCAGCGGGTGGCGCGCACCGCCGGGCCCTTGCTGGCGTTGAGCCGCCGCCATTGGATCCCGGCGGCATCGGCGGCGTGCGCCATCACCCCGCCGAGCGCATCGATCTCGCGGACCAGGTGGCCCTTGCCGATGCCGCCGATCGCCGGGTTGCAGCTCATCACCCCGATCGTCTCGATCGCATGGGTCAGCAGCAGCGTGCGCGCACCGGCGCGCGCCGCCGCCAGCGCGGCCTCGGTGCCGGCATGGCCGCCACCGACCACGATCACGTCGTACTGGAAAAAGTCGTTGCTCATCGGAGGGCTCGCGTCGATTCGCGCGTGGCGGCCGCGGCGGCCGCTGAGCTAGCGGCGCCCGATGGCCGCTGACGGAAGCTGCGGATTCTACGCCAGGGCCGGTATGAGCGGTGCCGAGCCGCGGCCTGCGTCAACCCTCCGGCACTTGTTTTTGCCAGAAACTTGGCACGGGACTTGCTTCACGTCACACTGTGCACCGCACTCAAGTCACGGATTGACATTTTCGTCCGTAGATTCCCAGGGGGATTGCAATGCCGAGTTTTACCCGTACCGCGCTCGTGGCCGCCCTGTTGTCGGTGGCTCCGGCCGCCCTGGCCGCGACCGACACGTCCGACATGGCGGTGTCGATCGAAATCCAGAACGCCTGCGAGATCACCGCCAACCCGCTGGACTTCGGTGTCCAGACCGGCGTGGACGCCGCCATCGACGACGCCACCACGGTCGAGCTGGACTGCTCGGCGATCGACAGCGAGGTCGCGATCAGCTTCGATGTCGGCGACGGCAGCGCCGCCACGTTCGCCAGCCGCAAGATGACCAACGCCAACGGCGACACCATCGACTACAGCCTGTTCGTCGACAGCGCCCGCACCAGCCCGCTGGGCGACGGCATCGATGGCGCGGCGCTGGTCACCGATCGCGACGGCAATTCCGGCAGCACCGGCACGGTGCAGACCTTCGACGTCTATGGCCGCGTGTTCGCCAGCCAGGGTCCGAAGCCGGTCGGCAGCTACACCGACACCGTCGTCGCCACTGTCGAATTCTGATGCACCCGCACCGCCGCCTCATGGCGGCGGTCGTGACTGCGCTGGTTTTCGCGAGCACCGCGTTCGCGACCGGTGCAGCGCACGCCCGCGGCCAACTGCAGACCCGCCAGACCGGCATCGACCTGCCGGCGGGCACGCGTGCGGCCCGGCTGGTGCTGGCCAACACCGGTGACGCGCCGATCCTGGCGCAGATCCGGGTCTACGCTTGGCACCAGGACGGCAGCGATGACCAGCTCGAGCGCAGCGACGACGCGCTGGTCGCGAGCCCGCCGATCGTGGAGATCGCGCCGGGCGGCGAGCAACTGGTGCGGCTGGTCCGGCCCAGCGCCGCGGCGGTGCCGGGGGAGCGGGCCTACCGCGTGGTGGTCGACGAACTGCCGGGCGATCCGGTCGCCGGCGAAGGCAGCGCGGTCACCGTGCGCATGCGCTACCTGCTGCCGGCGTTCGTGCGCGCGGCCGATGCCGCGCCCGCACAGCTGCACTGCGAGCTCGAGCGACAGGGCGAGCAGCCCGCGCTGGCCTGCCGCAACAGCGGCGGCCGCGCGGCCCGTCTCGGCGCGACCCGCTTGATCGGTCGCGGCGGCCGGGAGTTGGAAGTGACCCCGGGACTGCTCGGCTACGTGCTGGCCGGCAGCGCGCGACGGTTTCCACTGGACGCGGCGAGACTGGCGGCACTGGACGCTCCGGCCAAGCTCGAGGTGAGCCTGAATGGGCAACCGGCGGCGATCGATCTCGCCCTGCATCGGTAGGCCGACCGCCTTGGCCCTGGCGCTGACCGCCGTGCTCGGCACCGGCACCGTGGGCCACCAGGCACGGGCGGCGGCCGGCGGCGCGTTGGCCAGCCTGGAGGCCGAACCGCTGGCGCAGGTCAGCGCGATGCGCGCGCCGCACACGCTGTACCTCGACATCGTGCTCGACGGCCGCGTGGTCAGCACGCTGGTGCGTTTCCACGTGGTCGGCGAGCGATTGTCGGTCGATCCCGAGGTGCTGGTCGCGGCCGGCCTGAAGCTGCCCGACGACCTGCCGCGGGACGGCCAGGGCCGGGTCGCGCTCGACCGCATCCCCGGGCTCGGCGTGCAGTTCGAGCCGACTTTGCAGCAGGTAACCCTCAGCCCCGGCCTCCACTTGCGCCCGACCCACCACCTCGGCTACCGGGCGCCGGCGCCGCTGTCGGTGACCCGCGACCACGGCCTGGTGCTGGACTGGGACGTCTACGGGCGCAGCTTCGATGGCCGCCAGAGCCTGTCGCTGGGCACCGGCGCGCGCTGGTTCGGCCGGCTTGGCACGCTGGAGGTCAACGGCCTCAGCCGCGCTGGCGCCGGCGGCAGCGACGCCTACACGCGGCTGGACACGCGCTGGAGCTACTCCGATCCCGGCCGCATGACCACCTGGAGTGCCGGCGACGTGGTCTCCGGCGGGCTCGGCTGGACCCGCCCGGTGCGCCTGGGCGGCGTGCAGTGGCGGCGCGAGTTCGGCGTGCGCCCGGACCTGATCGTCTACCCGCTGCCGCGGTTCAGTGCCGATGCGACCCTGCCGTCCTCGGTCGAGCTGTTCGTCAACAACGTGCGCCAGCGCAGCGAGGACATCGCGCCGGGCCCGTTCGTTATCAGCAATTTCCCGCGCGTGGTCGGCGCCGGCCAGGCGGTGGTGGTGGTGACCGACGCGCTCGGCCGCAGCAGCCAGACCAGCGTGCCGCTGTACGTCGATTACCAGCGCCTGGCGCGCGGGCTGAGCGATTTCTCGCTCGAGGCCGGCGTGCTGCGCCGCGGCTTCGGTATCGGCTCCAGCGACTACGGCGACGATCTGGTGGCCAGCGCGAGCTACCGGCGCGGCCTGCGCGACGACTTCACCCTGGAACTGCACGGCGAGGCCGGTCCCGGGCTGCAGCTCGGCGGCGCGGGCTTGGCATGGTCGCCGCTGGCCCGCTACGGCGTGGTCACCGCCAGCTATGCCCGTAGCCAGGGCGACAGCGCCGCTGGCGACAGTAGCGTTGGCGACAGCGGGGGCGACCAGCTCGCAGTGGGCTACCAGTGGTTCGGCCAGCGCGCCGGTTTCGACCTGCACGCCCAGCGCGCCAGCGCCGGCTACCGCGACCTGGGCACGCTCGACGGCGGCAGCCGGCCGCTGCGCGCGCAGGACCGCGCCTCGCTGTGGTTCGGCGTCCCGCGCGGCTCGCTGTCGCTGACCTGGCTGCGCTTCCGCGATGCGCAGGACGTGCCCAGTCGCACCCTGAGCCTCGGCCTGAGCCAGAGCTACCGCCGGCTGTCGCTGTCGGCCAACGCATTCAGGGACGACCGCGCCGGCCACGGCCTGTCGCTGACGGTCAGCCTGCCGCTGGGCAGGGACCTGTACTCCTCGTTCAACGCCGACCACCGGCGCGGCGACACCGACTTCAGCGCCAGCCTGCGTCGCAACGCTCCCTACCGCGGTGGCTGGGGCTGGCAGGCGCAGGCGCGCGACAACGGCGACGGGCAGCTGTCGGCCCGCTATCGCGGCCGCGCCGGCGAGGTCGAGTTCGGTGTCGATCGGCTCGAGGACCGCCACGGCGCCTATACGCAGGGCCACGGCAGCCTGGTGATGATGGACCGGCAGACCTTCACCAGCCGTCGCATCAGCGACGCGTTCGCGGTGGTCTCCAGCAACGGCGTTGGCGACGTGCCGATCCTGTACGAAAACCGGGTTGCCGGTCGCACCAACGACGATGGCTACCTGCTGCTGGCCGACCTGCGCGGCTGGCAGCGCAACCGCATCGCGATCGACCCCGACGGGCTGGGCGCCAGTCTCCAGGTGCCGGCGATCGAACGCCTGGTGACACCGGCCGACCGCAGCGGCATCCGCGTGCGCTTCGCGATCGAACCGATCCGCGCCGCGACCCTGGTACTGCGTGGTGCCGACGGCGTGCCGGTCGAGCCGGGTACCCGGGTGCAGCGCGAGGACGGCAGCGAGGCGATCGTCGGGTTCGACGGCGAGCTGTGGCTGGAGAACTATGTCGACCGCGAGGTGCTGCGCTGGGGCCGGCGTGGGGCCGCCTGCACCGCCGCCACGCCGGCGCTGCCGCCGTCCACGACGATGTCCCGGCTGGGCCCGGTCAGCTGCGCCGGGGAGCTTGCGCCGTGAACGACCGCCGGTGCCTGTTGCTGTTGCTGGCCGTGGCCGGCGCGCTCTGGAGCCCGGTCGCGCCGGCGCAGCAATGCCGCTTTGCCGGCAGCGGCAACGCCGACCTGAATTTCGGCACCATCGACCAGCTGCCCACGACCGCCGAGGCGACCGCCGGGCAATTCGACATCCGCTGCGATGACGTGCCCGCCGAGGGCGTGAAGCTCTGCCTCGGCATCGATGCCGGCACCGGCGGCGCTGGACTGGACCCCCGGCAGATGCGCAGGAACGGCGGCGCCGAGCAGCTCGACTACCGCATCACCCGCGACCCCGCCGGGGTTCAGTCGTGGGGACCGGTCGGCACCGCCGACACTGCGGTGGTCATCATCGAGCGCTCCGCCGGCGGCTCCGGTTCCGCCGTGGTGCCGCTCTATGGTCAGCTGGTACCAGGCGCCAGCCCCGTGGCCGGGGATTACCTGAGCGGATTGACCGCGACCCTGGAGCAGACATCCAATCGTCAGGCCAACTGCAACTCCGGCAAGCCGGCCGACAGCATGCGCTTCGACGCGGTCGCCAGGATCGCGCCGGCCTGCACGGTCACCAGCACCAGCCTGATATTCGCGGCCACCAGCCGATTGCAGGATGACCAGTTCGGCACCGCCAGCATCAACGTGCAGTGCCCACTTGGCGTGCCCTACAAGGTCGGCCTGAACGAAGGGCTCAACGCCCTCGGCGGCAATCCCCCGGCCAGGAGAATGGTGCATGGGCAGACCGGCGGCGATTACATCCGCTACGACCTGTACCGCGACAGCGCCTACACGCTGCCCTGGGGCTCGGTCGCGTCAGGCAATTTCGCCGAATCCATCGGCACCGGGACTCCCGCGGCGATGACCGTTTTTGGCGTGGTGCCCGCAGGCCAGGGGCCGCTGCCGACCGGCCGCTACAGCGACCGGGTCACGGTGACGATCGAATACTGAACGACGGCGCTTGGCGGTCAAGCTTGGCACGGTTCCTGCGTCACCTATCCTGCACCCAGCGGGGCAGGCGCCAGGCGCCGGTCGGAATTGGAACAGGGCCGACCATGCGCCCGCCGGGGAAGCCAGGGGCCGAATGTCGGGGGACGTTCGGCCCCTTTTTTGTGTCCCGGTGACGCCGCTCCCCTGTAGGAGCGCCCCATGGGCGCGATTCTGCGGAGATGCGCAGGAGTACCAATCGCACGCGGGTTCCCGATCGCGCCCAAGGGGCGCTCCTACGAAAACGCCGCCTCGCGGGAGCGGGCGGCGTTCGGTCAGAGAAGACAGGGCCGCCAAGGCGCCGGCGCTCGACGAGGACGGAACAGGGGGGATCCGTGATTCCTTATCGAGCGCCGACATGGACGCTTGCGGGCTGTCTGCCTTCGAGTTACGTCTAAATGCGACGCAACCGGTCAGCGGGCCCTAGGGTGCGTCCGCTCCGGCCCGGACGCAAGTGCCCGGGCGCCCTTCTCCGCGGTCGACTTAGCGTTAATCGACCTCGCGGTCACGCGTGGTCTCGTTGAGCCGGCGCATCCGATCGCCCAGTCCTGAGCGCGGTCGCGGAGCCGGGGCCTGCACCCGCGGGCGCGGCGCCGGCGCCACTGCCGGTCGTGCCGGCACCACGGGGCGCTGCCCCATCGGCCCGCCGTCGGCATGCTGGCGCCGGCGCAGCTCGTCCAGGTCGCGCCACGGGGCGCGTCCGTCATCGTCGTTGCGCGGCGGGCGCGGGTCGACATCGGTGTCCGGGCGCGGCACGATCACGATCGGCGGCCGATAGCCGGGGAGATACGGCCCATACGGGTAGCCGTAGTAGCCACCGCGGTAGCCGTAGGGGTAGCCGCCGTAAGAGCGGCTGTAGTAGATCGAACTGTGCGGGTAGCCGTAGCCGCCATACGCGCCATGGCCATAGCCGCCGTGATAGCGGTACTCGGTCTGGGGCTGGCCGTAGTAGTAGTCGCCGCGCGCGCCGTGGCGCTGGGCGTAGTCGCTGGTGACGCAACCGGCCAGCAGAACGGCGGCGGCGACGGCAAAAGTCAGTTGGCGAATCATGGCGTTACCCCCAATGTGTACCGCCACAGTGTGCTCCGTGCGTTGAACTCGGCCTTAATTTCCACCCCAGTGGCGCCCGGACGCGGCGCCAGCTCGCCGATTCGAGCCGCGGCCGGCTGCCCGGGTGGCGCGCCCGGGCACTCGCGGTGCGCTAGGCTCAGGCAATGAACGACAGCGCACATCCTGCTCCCACGCCGCAACCGCCGGGTTTCGACGACGTCCTCGCCGCCGCCGCGCGTATCGCCCCGCACGCGCACGCCACCCCGGTGCTGCGGTCGCGCGTGCTCGATGCGCTGGCCGGATGCGAACTGCACTTCAAGTGCGAGAACCTGCAGCGCGGCGGCGCGTTCAAGTTTCGCGGCGCCTGCAACGCGATCTTCTCGCTGGGCGAGGAAGAGGTGACGCACGGCGTCGTCACCCAGAGCTCGGGCAACCACGGCGGCGCGGTCGCGCTGGCCAGCCGGCTGCGCGGCACCCGCGCCACCGTGGTCGCGCCGCGCAGCACGCCGAAGGTCAAGCTGGCCGCGATCGAGGGCTACGGCGGGCGTGTGGTGCCCTGCGACACCACCCAGGCCTCGCGCGATGAGGTCACCGCGCAGGTGCTGGCCGAGACCGGCGGCGTGCTGGTGCACCCGTTCAACGATCCACGCGTGATCGCCGGCCAGGGCACCGCCACCCTGGAGTTGCTGTGCAGCGTGCCGGGCATCGATGCGGTGATCGCGCCGGTCAGCGGCGGCGGCCTGCTGTCGGGCAGCGCCATCGCCGCGCATGGGCGCGGTCGCGGGATCAACGTGTTCGGTGCCGAGCCGCTCGGCGCACGCGACGCGCACGACTCGCTGCGCAGCGGCGAGCGCATCACCGGGCGGGTCGCGGACACGGTCTGCGACGGCCTGCGCGCCGAACTGGGCACCCTGACCTTCCCGATCCTGCGCGAGCACGTGCGCGAGATCCTGCTGGTCGACGACGCGCAGGTGATCGCGGCGATGCGGCTGCTGTGGGAGCGCATGAAGCTGGTGGTGGAGCCCTCGGGCGCGGTGCCGCTGGCGGCGGTGCTGGCGCATCCCGAACATTTCGCCGGACGCCGCGTCGGGATCATCCTGTCGGGCGGCAATGTCGATCTGGATGCGCTGCCGGAATTGTTCGGTCGATCCGGCTGAAGCGACCCTTGTAGGAGCGGCTTCAGCCGCGCATACGCGACCTTGCGAAATCGGCGGGACACGATTCCGGTTCGCGGCTGAAGCCGCTCCTACAGAGGTGGTGGCGGCGGGGCTGGAGCAGCGCTGTCGATGCCGGCCAGCTGCTGCAGGCCTTCGCCCAGCAGCAAGCGGGTCACCGCGGCGCGCTCGGCAAGCGGGCGGCCGTGCAGTTGCTCCAGCAACCAGCCGAGCGAGCGACAGCGCGCGTCCTGCGCGCTGCCGTTGAGGCCGGCGGCGAAGCCGTCGTTGATCAGCGCGGCACGCACCCCGGCGGCCTTCAGCGCCTGCCGCGCGGCGGGTTCATCGTAGGGCTGCG
Source organism: Novilysobacter longmucuonensis (assembly GCF_046600735.1). NCBI lineage: Bacteria > Pseudomonadati > Pseudomonadota > Gammaproteobacteria > Lysobacterales > Lysobacteraceae > Novilysobacter > Novilysobacter longmucuonensis. The sequence goes on along the minus strand of NZ_JBJMAW010000021.1, from coordinate 12,566 downwards.
GCGGATGCTGAGCCGCGCCGATGAAGACCTCGGCCAGCGCGTTGGCAAAATCCTGGCGGCTGGCTGGCCCGAGCCGCGAGGCGGTCGCGTTCAGCCCGGCCAGGCTGCGGTCGGCCTGCGGGTCGAACAGCGCGCACAGCGCCTGCGCCTCGTCGGGCCGCTGCGCACTGCGGTGCACCGCCTGGAACAGGCGATCGACCGCGGCGTCCGGCGCGCGCCGCAGCAGGACCTCGCCATCGGCGGCCAGCAGCGCCGGATCGAAGCCCCAGCTTTGCAACGGCCGGTCCTGCGCTGGCACGCCTTGCAGCGGCGCAGCCTGCGGCTGCGCGACGGCCGCACCGGCGCAGCAGGATAACGACAGGAGCAGGAGCCAGCGGCGTCCGGCGGCAGTGGGTTCGTGCATGGTGATTCCGGTGGAAGGCAGTGCCTGCGAATCTAGCCCGGACCTGCTGAACCGGACATCTGCGCGCGCACCGGCTCAGGCGCCGCGATCACCGCGCAGTTCGCGGGTGGCGCGCGGATCGCCGGCCGCGGCACGTGCGGCGACCCAGCTGAACAACACGATCCCGACCATCACCACGCCGGCGCCCAGCAACGTGCGTCCCTGCGGCCAGGACTCGCCCAGCCACAGCGCACCGAACAGGGTGGCGAACAGGATTTCCGCGCCCTGCATCGCCTCCGCTGCCGCCAGCCCGGTCGGGTTGTTGCGGACCATGCCGGTGGCATGGAAAAACAGCACCGTGGCGATGATGCCGGCACCCACCGCGACGCCCGCCGCCAGCCACACCTGGTGCAGCGGCGGCGCGCCGGCGTCGATGCCGGCGTGGATCGCGACCAGCCACCACAACGGCTGGCTCGCCAGGGTCATGCCGAACACGCGCTGGGTCGCGTTGAGTTCGGGCGCGCCCGGGGTCGCGGTCCGCTCCAGGTGCAGCAGCAGGCCACGGTTGCCCAGTGGATAGGTGACCGCGCTGACCAGCAGGCAGATCACCGCGATCCAGCCTGCGCGATCCAGCGCACCGTCGCTGAAACCCCACTGCATCAAGAACACCCCGGCGATCACCACCAGCCCGGCCCACAACGCCGGCAACGGGATGCGCGCGCGCGCATCGTCGCGCCGCGCGTTGCGGTACAGCAGTGGCGCACACAGCATCCCGGCGATCACGGTCAGCTGGAACGTGCCCGCGACCAGCCACGACGGCCCGCTGGCCGCGGCGAAACTCAGGCAGGCGTAGAACAGCACGAAGCCAATCGCGCTCCACTTCAACCACGGCCACGGGTGTGCACGTATCGCGCGCCACACCGGCCCGACCCCGCCCTGCCAGCGCATCACCAGCAGCATCAGCGGCAGCGCGATGAAATAGCGCAGCGAGGCGGTCCACGCCCAGTGCCCGCCCTCGACCGCGGCCGCGCGGTTGAGCACGTAGGCGCTGGTGAAGAACAGCGCCGAGAGCAACGCGATGGCGACGGCGAACAGGGCGTGGCGACGGTACGGATTCATGCGATCACTGCGCAATGGTGGTCGGCCGGCGGGTGCCGGACGGATGTCGTGGAGACAGAGCTTTTGACGCGGATCAGAGCGAAAAATAGCCGATCAAAGCGGAATCGAACTGTTGTACGAAAAAGCCTTATCTGCCTTTTTTCGCTCTGATCCGCGTCTGAAGTCCTTGAACCTCATCGCGGCTGAAGCCGCTTCTACAGAAGCCGGGTGGGATCAGCGGCGGCGGATGGGTATCGGCCGGCGGGTGCCGAACGGGGTGTCGTAGAGGCAAGAACATTTGACGCGGATCAGAGCGAAAAGAGCGGATCAAAGCGGAATCGAACTGTTGTACAAAACGCCTTATCCGCTTTTTTTCGCTCTGATCCGCGTCTGAAGCTATTGACCCTCATCGCGGCTGAAGCCGCTCCTACAGAAGCCGGGTGGGATCAGCGGCGGCGGATGGGTATCGCCGAGAGTGGCACCTGCACCTGGTCGATGCCGTCGATGCGGATCGGCGCGCCCGGCGGTGGGGCCCAGGCTTGGGCGTAGATCACCTCCCAGGTCGCCGGCAGCCGGCCATCGCGCGTGCGTAACTGCTCGTAGGCCTGCGCCGCACGGGCGAACCGCGCGCGTCCGGTCAGGCTGCGGCGGCGCTCGACCATCGCGTTGGTCGCGCCGAGCGTGCGCAGCTCGCGCATCAGTCCGGCCAGTTGGTCGTGATGCAAGGTGAACTCGTCGCGGTCGAGCACCGGGTCCTTGAAGCCGGCGGCGATCAGCGCATCGCCGAACTGGCCGATCGCCGGGAACAGGCTGACGTGCGGCGCGTCGTCGGCTTCGGAGAACGCCCCGCGCAACTCGAACAGGGTGTCCGGGCCGAACGTCGACGCCAACAGCAGCCCGCCGGGCCTGAGCACGCGACGGAACCCGGCGAACACCGCCGGCAGGTCCTCGACCCACTGCAGGCACAGGTTGGAGAACAGCACGTCGACGCTGGCATCGCGCAGCGGCAAGGCGCGCGCGTCGGCGCAGACCGGCGCCGGGCGGCGCGGGAACGGCAGGAACGCGGGGCGCCGACCGCCGGCGTTGCGCCGGCTTTCCTGCAGCATCGGCAGGGCCAGATCGAGCGCGATCACCTGCGCCCTGGGCCAGCGCTTCTGCATCGCCGCGCTGGCATGGCCGGGCCCGCAGCCGAGGTCGAGCACCACCTCGGGCGTGCGTGCAGCGATCGCCGGATCGTCCAGGTAGTCGAGCGACTCCATCAGTCGCGCGCCGACCTCACGCTGCAACGCGGCGGCGCCGTCGTAGCCGTGCGCGGCGCGCGAGAACGCGCGGCGGACCTGGCGGTGGTCGAACAGGTCGGTCATGGCCCGCGGGACTCGGGACTCGCGACTCGGGACTCGACGGAGTCGCTGGAGCGTGCGGAGTGGCCGTGGGGCACGTCACGCGCAAAAGCCGCGGCCGCGAACGCGTCGATCTCGCGCGCCACCTCCGCGGCCGCCGCCAGGAACGGCGCATGCCCGGCATCAGCGATCACCACGCTGCGTGCATCCGGCGCGAGTGCGGCCGCGGCCGGCATCGCGCCGGCCGGAACCAGGCGATCGCGGCGGCCGGAAATCCACAGGCTCGGCACGCGCAGACCTGCCAACTCGTCGCGCAGGTCGAGCGAATCCAGCAGGCCCAGGCCCTCCTGCAGCGCGCGCTCGGACGGCTCGCCGCGCGCGAATGCCTGCACCTTGAGCCTGCGCAACTCCTCGCGCGCACCGGCCGAGCCGAGCGCTTCGAGCGCGAGAAAGCCGTCCAGGGTGCCGCGGAAATCGTGGGCGAGCGCGTCGCCGAAGTCGCCGAACAGGCTCGCCTCGACCCCGTGCGCCCAACCCGGGCGGGCAACGAAACACGGCGAGGAGGCCACCATCACCAGGCCGCGCACCTGTTCGCGGAAATCCAGCGCGATGCGCAGCGCGAACTGGCCGCCGAGCGACCAGCCCAGCCACACCGCATCGGGCACGCGTGCGACCAGTTCGGCCGCCAGCGTCGCCGGCACCAGCGGGGTCGTGTCCTCGCGCGCGTGGCCGTGCCCCGGCAGGTCGACCAGATGCAGGGTGTAGCGATGCTCCAGCCGTTCGACCAGCGGCGCGAACAGCCCGCCATGCATCGCCCAGCCGTGGATGAGTGCCAGCGCCGGTCCGCGGCCGCGGGTCTGGATGAACATCGCGCTAGCCTTACCGCGAGAGTTCGGCGAAGCGCGACTCGGCTTCGGCCCGGTCGCGCGCTCTCGACAACGCGCCGGCCAGGCCGTCGATGTCGTCCGCGGTGTGCAGCGCCGACAGCGTCACCCGCAGGCGGGCGCGGCCTTCCTGCACCGTCGGCGGACGGATCGCGGTGACCCAGTAGCCGTCCTGCTCGAGCGCAGCGGCCATCGACAGCGCGCGCGTCTCGTTGCCGCAGATCACCGGCTGGATCGGCGTCTCCGACGGCAGCAGGGTCAGGCCGGCCTTGCCGGCGCGCTCGCGGAAGCGTGCGATGTGCTCGAGCAGTTTTTCGCGGCGCCAGTGTTCGCTGCGCGCGAGCTTGACCGCGGCCAGGCTCGCGGCGGCCTGCGCCGGCGGCAACGCGGTGGTGTAGACGTACGGCCGCGCGGTCTCGGCCAGGTGCTCGATCAGCTCGGCATCGCCGACCACTGCCGCGCCATAACCGCCGAGCGCCTTGCCCAGCGTGGCCAGTTGCAACGGCACCGCTTCCAGCCCGAGCCTGGCCTCGGCGACGCTGCCGCGCCCGTCGGGGCCGCGCACGCCGACCCCGTGCGCATCGTCGACGTACAGCAGGGCCTTCTGCACGCGCGCGACCAGCGCCAGCTCGCGCAGCGGCGCGACATCGCCGTCCATCGAGAACACCCCGTCGGTGGCCAGCAGCGCCATTCCCTCGGGCCGGCTGCGCAGCTGCCGGATCGCGCCTTCCGGGTCCAGGTGCGGGTAGCGCCGCAGCCGGCAGTTGGCCAGGCGCGCGGCGTCGATCAGGCTGGCATGGTTGAGCCGGTCCTGCACGCAGACGTCCTCGTCGCCGAGCAGGCTCTGCACCACCGCGAGGTTGGCCATGAAGCCGCTGCCGAACAGCAGCGCGCGAGGTGCCTGCAGCCAGTCGGCCAGCTCGCGTTCGAGCGCATCGTGGATCACGTGATGGCCGCACACCAGATGCGAACCGATGCCGCCGGCGCCCTCGCGCGCGGCGGTGTCCTGCAACGCACCGACCACCGCGAAATGCTGCGACAGACCGAGGTAATCGTTACTGCAAAAGTTCAGCAGCTCGCGTCCGTCGACCGTGGCGCGTGCGCCGTCACGGTGGCTGACCAGGCGCCGCACCCGCGTGCGCGCGGCCGCAACCCGCTCGGCGCGCGCCGCCGCGATCCGCTCACGCCATTGCGCCCGGGCCATGGCTCAGGCGGCGCGCGATGGCGTGGTGTCGATTCCTTCGACGGCGTGCTCCGGGATGGCGCGCTCCTCGACGGCATGCTCCTCGACGATCCCGGCATGCACGGTGTTGCTGCGGATGCCGGAATCCTCCACCACCTGCATCGGCCGCAGGCCGAGCCGCGCGAACAGCGCCAGATCGCGCTCGGTATCGGGGTTGCCGGTGGTCAGCAGCTTCTCGCCATAGAAGATCGAATTGGCGCCGGCCAGGAAGCACAGCGCCTGCAGCTCGTCGCTCATGCTCTCGCGACCGGCCGACAACCGGACCATCGACTGCGGCATCAGCAGCCTGGCGACCGCGATGGTGCGTACGAACTCGAACGGATCCAGCTCTTCAAGCGCAGCGTCATCGGCCAGCGGCGTGCCTTCGACCTTGACCAGCCGGTTGATCGGCACCGAATCGGGATGGGCCGGCAGGTTGGCCAGGGTCTGCAGCAGGCCGGCGCGCTGCGCGCGGCTCTCGCCCATGCCGACGATGCCGCCGCTGCAGGTCTTCATGCCGACGTCGCGCACGTGGCCCAGGGTGTCGAGCCGGTCCTGGAACTCGCGGGTGTGGATGATCTCGTTGTAGAACTCCGGCGCGGTGTCGAGGTTGTGGTTGTAGTAGTCCAGGCCGGCAGCCCTGAGCGCGAGGGCCTGCTCACCCGACAGCATGCCCAGCGTGGCGCAGGTCTCCAGCCCGAGTGCTTTGACCTCGCGGATCATCGCGGCGACCTTGGGGATGTCGCGGTCCTTGGGCGAGCGCCAGGCCGCGCCCATGCAGAAACGCGAGGCGCCGGCGGCCTTGGCCTGCCGCGCCTTTTCCAGCACCGCATCAAGGCCCATCAGTTTCGTGGCGTCCACGCCGGTGTGGTAGCGCTGCGCCTGCGGGCAGTAGCTGCAGTCCTCCGGGCAGCCGCCGGTCTTGACCGAGAGCAGCGTGCTGACCTGGATCTCGGCGGCGTCGAAGTGCTCCCGGTGCACGCCCGCGGCGCGGTGCAGCAGCTCCGGGAACGGCAGGTCGAACAGCGCGCGGACCTCGCCACGGGTCCAGTCGTGGCGCAACGCGCGCGCCGGCGCGGGGGTTTCACTGACAGCGGGCATGGGAGTTTTCCGACGGACACGGCAGGCCGAGATCGGCAGTCTGGAAAGCATGCCCGGCACTGTCAACCTGATCGCCCCCGGACAAGTTGACGACGCTGCCACGCAGGCACGGCGCGATGGCCGCTGGGCATGGCTGGTCCGCCGCATCTGGCCTTCACGGTGCCTGCTGTGCGGCGAGGCCGGCCACCTCGGCCGCGACCTCTGCGCGGCCTGCACCCGGCAACTGCCGTGGAATTCATCCGCCTGCGCACGCTGCGCGGTGCCGCTGCCACCACTGGCCGACGCGTCCACCCGAACCTGCGGCGCCTGCCTGCGCCGGCCTCCGCCACAGGCCGCATGCCGGGCGGCGTTCGTCTACGGCTTCCCGCTGGACCGATTGCTGCCGCGGGCCAAATTCCACGGCGACCTGGCCGCCGCGCGGCTGCTGGCAGGCCTGATGGCGCAGGCCTGCGGCGACGCCGGGCGGCCCGACGCGATCGTGCCGTTGCCGCTGCATCCGGCCCGGCTGCGCCAGCGCGGCTTTGATCAGGCGCTGGAGCTTGCGCGGCCGCTGGCGCGCGCACTGGTCCTGCCGCTGCGCCCCGACCTGCTGCTGCGCCGCCGCGACACCGCCCCGCAGTCGCGGCTGGACGCCGCCCAGCGCCGCCGCAACTTGCACGATGCCTTCGGCGTGCCAAGTGGCGCGGTGCTGCCGGCGCACGTCGCGCTGGTCGATGACGTCATGACCACCGGCGCGACCCTGCACTCGGCGGCCGGGGCGTTGCGCCGCGCCGGCGTGGCGCGGGTCGACGGCTGGGTCTGCGCGCGGGTGCCGTAGCCTGCGGTTGTAGGAGCACGGAGCCCGCGATCATGCCTGGGCGTAATCCAGCGCCAGTCCGGCAAACACCACCGCCCCGACCCAATGGTTGTGCAGGAACGCGCGGAACAGCTTGGCGCGATCGCGGCCGCGCGCGATCCAGAACTCCCAGCCCACCAGCACCAGCGCCGCGCCGACTCCACTCCAGTAGTACGCCCCCAGTCCGGCGCGCTCACCGACCAGCCACAGCGCCACGAAGAACACCGCGTACAGCACCCCCTGCGCGATCAGGTCGAGTTCGCCGAACAGGATCGCGGTCGACTTGCTGCCCATGCGCAGGTCGTCGTCGCGGTCGACCATCGCATACCAGGTGTCGTACGCGGTCGCCCAGGCGATGTTGGCGACATACAGCAGCCAGGCCAGCGCCGGCACCTCGCCGCGGATTGCCGCGAACGCCATCGGGATGCCCCAGCCGAACGCCAGGCCGAGGTAGACCTGCGGCAGGTAGGTGTAGCGCTTGAGGTAGGGGTAACTGGCCGCCAACGCGATGCCGACGAAGCTCAGGTAAACCGTCAGGCGGTTGAGCGTGAGCACCAGCGCGAACGCCACCAGCATCAGCACCGCAAACAATGCCAGCGCCTCGCGTCCGCGCACCGCGCCGGTGGCCAGCGGCCGGCCGCGGGTGCGCTCGACGTGCGGGTCGAGCCAGCGGTCGGCGTAGTCGTTGATCACGCAGCCGGCCGAACGGGTCAGCCAGACCCCGGCGCTGAACACCGCCAGGGTCCACAGCGGCGGCACGCCCTCGGCCGCCAGCCACAGGCCCCACCAAGTCGGCCACAGCAGCAGCAGCCAGCCGACCGGACGGTCGGCGCGGACCAGTTGCCAGTACAGCGCGAGTCGGGTCTTCCAGGGCGATGTGCGGGGTTGCGCGTGTGTCATGTGGCGGGCAGTGAGTCCAGCTGGAGAAAGACTGAGGATAGGCCCAGCGCGCGCGAGTGCTTTTGCCGCTAGAATGCCAGCCCCGCGCGGCCGGTCGTTGTCGACCATGCCGCCGGATTTCGCCAGGCGCCCGTAGCTCAGCCGGATAGAGTAGTGGCTTCCGAAGCCATTGGTCGGGGGTTCGAATCCCTCCGGGCGCGCCATCTCCAGTGCCTCGTGCGCCGGGGACCGGCCCTATACTGGCGAACGGCCGCCCCGTTGCGGCCGGTTTTTGCAACTTTTTTGCAGGTGTTCTGGTTGATGGCTTCGCGCGCCGGCCGGCGCGTTCAACAGGTGGATCGTGCGCAATTACGACCTCGAGTTCCTCAAGAAATTTTCGCTGGTGATCGGCTTCTTGGTGCTGGTCACCCTCGGTCTGATGGTCGGTGCGTACATCCTGCATCGCAGCTTGCCGCAGGAGGTCCACCCGATCGTCGCGCAGCGCACCCAGAACCGGATCGCGCCGGTCGGTGCGGTCTACGCCGGCAGCACCGGCGCCGCCGCGCAGGCCGCGGCGACCGCAACGGCCGCCGCCGCGGCGGCCGCGCAGGTCGCCTACGGCGGCACGCTGGATGGCCAGGTGATCTACAACAACCTCTGCGCCGGCTGCCACAACTCCGGCGCCGGCGGCGCCCCGACCCTGGCGCAGGCGCAGTGGACCGCGCGCCTCGACCAAGGCACCGAAACCCTGCACCGGCACGCGATCGATGGCTTCACCGGCAGCGCCGGGGTGATGCCGGCCAAGGGCGGCAACCCGGCCCTGACCGACGAGCAGGTCATCGCCTCGGTCGACTGGATGCTCGAGAACCTGCAGTAGCGGCGCACCGCCGCGCTATCGCACGACGCCGCCTCCGGGCGGCGTTGTCGTTTCGACCGGCGAGCGTTTGATCCCCCTTTCGAAAAGGAGGGAGTCAAAAAAGCGAAGCTCAGGGCTTCCTGCACGGTGCCTTAACAGCGGCCCGTATGATGGGCGCCATGACCAGCCCCGCAGCTTCGAATCCGGCGTTTCCCAACGAGGACTCCACCACGCTGATCCTGCCCGGTCCGGCCGGCGCGCTCGAGATGATCGTCGAGGCGCCCGAAGCCGCCGCGCGGCCGCTGGTGGCGGTGCTGTGCCATCCGCTGCCGACCGAGGGCGGCACGATGCACAACAAGGTGGTGACCATCGCCGGGCGCGCGCTGCGCGAATGTGGCGCGGCCACGGTGCGGTTCAATTTCCGCGGCGCCGGTGCATCGGAGGGCACGTTTGACGACGGCGCCGGCGAGGCCGACGACCTGCGCGCGGTGGTCGCCTGGGTACGTGCGCAGCGCCCGGACGCGCAGCTGTGGCTGGCCGGTTTCAGTTTCGGCGCCTATGTTTCGCTGAAGGTCGCGGCCGAACTGGCGCCGGGCATGCTTATCTCGATCGCGCCGCCGGCCGGGCGCAGCTGGGAGTTCGACGCGATCACCCCGCCCGAATGCCCGTGGCTGGTGATCCAGGGCGAAGCCGACGAAGTGGTCGACCCGGCCGCGGTCTACGCCTGGCTCGACGAGTTGGAGGGCCTCAAGCAAAAGCCCGAGCTGGTGCGCATGCCCGACACCAGCCACTTCTTCCACCGCCGGCTGATGGACCTGCGCGGCGCGATCAAGAACGGCATCAAACCGCATCTACCGGCCGCACCCCCGCCGCCCCATGAGTGACCCGGCCGAGGGCGCGTCGCCGTCGGCGCGTTATGCCGCCGGCGTGGGCCGCGGCGAATGGACCGACGACCCGGCGCAGCATCCCGCGCTGCGCGAACTCGACCGCCTGCACGCCGCCCTGCTCGACTCGCCGAAGGTCGGCTTGCTCGACCGACTGCGTGGCAAGCGCCCCGAGCCGCCGCGCGGCCTGTACCTGTGGGGTGGAGTCGGCCGTGGCAAGACGTTCCTGATCGACCTGTTCTTCGACGGTCTGCCCCTGAAAGACGTCGCGGCCGCAGGCTGCACCGGTTCCCCTTCTCCCGCCCGCAGGGCGAATCCGAGCGGCTCGCGCGCCACTGGCGCGCGCGAGGAAGAGCGCCCGCGCCGCTGGCGCGGGCCGGGGCGCGAAGCGAGGTGGCCCGAAGGGCCGGATGAGGGCACGCGAGAAACCTGTATCGGCGACAACACATTCTCCGACTCCCAGCTCATCGACGGACCCGGCAAGCGCCGCACCCATTTCCACCGCTTCATGCGCGAGGTCCACGCCCAACTGCGCGCGCACGCCGGCGAGAGCGACCCGCTGGTGACGATCGCGCGCGAATGGCGGCGCCGGCTGCGCGTGCTGGTGCTGGACGAGTTCTTCGTCAGCGACATCGGTGATGCGATGCTGCTGGCGCGGCTGCTGGGGCGGCTGTTCGCCGAGGGTGTGGTGCTGGTCACCAGCTCCAACACCGAGCCGCGCGATCTCTACCGCGACGGCCTGCAGCGCGAGCGCTTCCTGCCCGCGATCGCGCAGATCGAGCGGCACTGCTGCGTGCTGTTGCTCGACAGTGCGCACGACTACCGGCTGCGCGCGCTGACCCGTTCGCCGGTGTACCGCACGCCACAGGCGCAGGCCACGGGCGAGCCGGACAGCGAAGCCTGGTTGCAGTCGCGCTGGGACGAGTTGACCGCCGGCGCGCCGCGCGGGCATGACGGCCAGGAGCAGGGCCCGCTGCGGATCGAGGGCCGCGACATCCCGGTGCGCGCGCTGGCCGAGGGCCACGCCTGGTTCGACTTTGCCGCGTTGTGCGAAGGTCCGCGCGCGGCCAGTGACTACATCGAGATCGCCACCGAGCACCACACCGTGCTGCTCGGCGGCATCCCGTGTTTCGACGGCCGCAACGACGACGCCGCGCGGCGCTTTGTCACCCTCATCGACGAGCTGTATGACCGCCACGTCAATCTGGTCTGCGCCGCCGCCGCGGCGCCGCCGGAGCTCTACACCGGACACAAACTGACCGGTGCGTTCGAACGCACCGCCTCGCGCCTGATCGAGATGCAGTCGGCCGAGTACCTGGCGCTCGCCCACCGGGGGTAGCCCGGACATCTCGATCTCGTCGTTCCCAGGCGCTCCCCGGCCAGCGCGGCCATGATCCGCGCGTTGCCGTAGCATCGGCAGCACCAACTAGGGAGAACACCGATGCGCCGACACCCACTTGCCGCAATCCTGCCGGTCGTGCTGACCGCGCTGCTGGCGCCGCAGGCCCACGCACAGAACACGCAACGGCCCGAGGTCGGCGCCGCGGCCGAGCGCTTGCAGGACGAGGTGGTCGCGCTGCGCCGCGACTTCCACCGACATCCCGAACTGTCCAACCGCGAGGAGCGCACCGCGGCCAAGGTCGCCGAGCACCTGCGCGCGCTGGGCCTGGAGCCCGAGACAGGCATCGCCCACCACGGCGTGGTGGCGATCATCGACGGCGGCCGGCCGGGTCCGAAGCTCGCCCTGCGCGCCGACATGGACGCGCTGCCGGTAACCGAGCAGACCGGGCTGCCGTTCGCCTCGGAGGTCACCACCACGTTCAACAACCAGACCACCGGCGTCATGCACGCGTGCGGCCACGACGCCCACACCGGCATCCTGCTCGGCGTCGCCGATGCACTGGTGGCGATGCGCGACGAGCTGCCGGGACAGGTGATGCTGGTGTTCCAGCCGGCCGAGGAGGGCGCGCCGGTCGGCGAGAAAGGCGGCGCATCGCTGATGCTGGAGGAGGGCCTGTTCGACCAGTTCAAGCCCGATGCGATGTTCGGCCTGCACGTGTTCTCCTCGCTGCAGGCCGGGCAGATCGCCGTGCGCAGCGGGCCGCTGATGGCGGCCTCGGACAGTTTCTCGATCACCGTGAAGGGCCGCCAGACCCACGGCTCGCGGCCATGGGGCGGGGTCGACCCGATCGTCGCCGCGGCCGACCTGGTCGGCACCACGCAAAGCATCGTCAGCCGTCGCAGCGACCTGGCACTGCAGCCGGCGGTGGTCAGCTTCGGCGCGATCAACGGCGGCATCCGTTCCAACATCATTCCCGACGAGGTCGAACTGATCGGCACCATCCGCACTTTCGACGATGGCATGCGCGAGAAGATCTTCGCCGACCTGCGCAACGTCGCCGAGCACGTCAGTGCCGCGCATGGCGCGAGCGTGGAGGCGCACGTCCCCCATCCGGACGGCAACCCGGTCACCGTCAACGACCCGGAACTGACCGCGCGCATGCTCCCGAGCCTGCAGGCCGTCGCCGGCGCCGACAACGTGGTCCAGCCGTCGCTGATCACCGGTGCGGAGGACTTCTCCTATTACGCGCGCGAGGTGCCGGCGATGTTCTTCTTCGTCGGCGCGACCGCGCCGGGCATCGATCCGCTGACGGCGCCGAGCAATCATTCGCCGCTGTTCACGCTCGACGAGTCGTCGCTGGACCTGGGCCTGCGGGCGATGCTGCAGCTGACCCTGGATTACCTGCACGGGGAGGAGTAACGGACGCGATTGTCTGGTGTTGCTGTTGCTGATTTTCGCTGTTGGCTGTTGGCCCGTTGATCTCAACGCGAGCCGATCTACTTCGCTTCGGCACAGACCCGAAGGGCGGCGGCCATGGATGGCCGCCGTTTTCCGACCGAGGCAGGATGCCGAGTCGGAAAATCCCCGCGTCGCCCGCACGATGAGGTGTTTGAAGTGTCGAGGAAGGGCCTTTCTTTGGTTGGTGCAGTCAAGTTCCAAGTGCATCACCCGGAGCAAGCCCGTCGCGCGCCTTGATGTAGTGCTCGAAATACACTTCGGCCGGCGAACGCCACTGGAGCGTCT
>NZ_JBJMAW010000020.1:0-32204 GCF_046600735.1 Novilysobacter longmucuonensis | reverse complement strand
GGCGTGGCGGGCGTCGCATCGATGGCGATGCCGACAGCGGTGCCCAGCCCGGTGCCAAGGCGGATGGCGACGCCGGCAAGCCGTCGGCCACGCCGCGCGCGGCCCGGCCCAGTGCCGGCAAGCCGACCGAGGTCACCGCCAACCGGGCCAAGAAGCCGGCGGCCAACGCACCGAAGGCATCGGCCGACGCCAAGCCGCCGGGCCTGCTGTCGCGCATCCGCCGCCGGCTCGAATCGGTGGTCAAGCGCGACCCGCGTTCGCCGGGCTGACCGCCGTTCTTTTGCCCCGACCGTAGGGTGGGCACCCCTTTGGTGCCCACCGTCCCCGCCGCGGCCGTGCGGTGGGCACTGAAAGCGTGCCCACCCTACGATCACTCGGGACTCGGGAAAGCCGAATCAAAGCGTAAAACCTGAAACCTGAAACCTAAAGCCGCGCCGCAAATCTAGCCATCACCGCCGCTGGCCCCGATACTCCCCGGCATCGTCTTCAACGGATACGCGATGAGCGTCCTGCGTTTCGACCATGTCAGCAAGCGCTACGGCGGCCACGAAGCCCTCAGCGAGGTCAGCTTCGAGGTCGCGGCCGGCGAGATGCTGTTCGTCACCGGGCACTCCGGCGCCGGCAAGAGCACGCTGCTGAAGCTGATCCACCTGAGCGAACGGCCGAGCCGCGGCGCGGTGGTGTTCGACGATCGCAACCTGCTCAAGGTCCGTGGCCGCCGGATCGCGCTGCACCGGCGAAAGGTCGGGGTGGTGTTCCAGGACCACCGCCTGCTGGCCGACCGCAGCGTCGCCGACAACGTCGCGCTGCCGCTGATCCTGCAGGGCCTGCGTCGCGCCGAGATCCGCAAGCGCGTGCGCGTGACGCTGGACAAGGTCGGCCTGCTCGCCCGCATCGACGCGTTGCCGGCGCAACTGTCGGCCGGCGAGCAGCAGCGCGTCGGAATCGCCCGCGCCATCGTCGGGCAGCCGGCGCTGCTGGTCGCCGACGAGCCCACCGGCAACCTCGACCCGACCCTGTCGGCCGAAATCATGGCGCTGTTCGAGGCGCTGCCCGAGCTCGGCACCAGCGTGCTGGTCGCCAGCCACGACCTGGCCCTGGTCAAGCGCATGCGCAAGCGCGTGATGGTGCTCAACGGCGGCCGGCTGGTCGATGACATTCGGCCGGAGGACCTGGCCGAATGAGCCCATCGAGCACGACGCCAGCCAGCCCGAAGCCAGCCGGCCAGACGGCATCGCACCCGACGCCATCGCAGCCGTCGCGCTCGCGCCTCGGCACCTGGCTGGACCACCACGTCTTCAGCCTGGTCGCGAGCCTGGGCCGCATGCTGCACAAGCCGGGCTCGGCCGCGCTGACCATCGGGGTGATGGCGGTCGCGCTGGCGCTGCCGCTGGGGCTGTGGGCGGCGCTGGGCAACATCGAGCGCTTTGCCGGCGAGGTGCAGGAGGCGCGGCAGATCAGCGTCTTCCTCAAGCCGGACATAACGCTGGCACGCGCCGACGCGCTGGCCGCCGAGTTGCGCACGCGCGAGGACATCGCCGCCATAGAGCTGCGCACACCCGAGCAGGGCCTGGCCGAACTGCGCGAGATCAGCGGCCTGGACGAGTCGATCGCCGCGCTGTCGATTGAAGGCGGCGGCGGCGACAACCCGTTGCCGAGCCTGCTGGTGGTGACGCCGACCGGCGACGAACGCGTGCTCGCGCAATCGCTGCAGACCCTGCCCGAGGTCGATCTGGTGCAGCACGACGCCGCCTGGCGCGAGCGCCTCGATGGCTGGCTGCGCTTCGGCACCCGCCTGGCCTGGGTGCTGGCGGCGCTGCTCGGCCTCGGCGCGCTGCTGGTGGTCGGCAACACGGTGCGCCTGGACATCCAGCAACGCCGCGAGGAGATCGCCGTGCTGCAACTGCTGGGCGCCACCGACGGCTTCATCCGCCGCCCGTTCCTGTACCTGGGCGGGTGCTACGGACTACTCGCCGGGCTGCTCGCGCTGGCGCTGCTGGGTGCGGCCGGGCTGGCTTTGCGCGCGCCGCTGGCCGAGCTGGCGCGCAGCTACGGCAGCGGTTTCGAGCTGGCCGGCTTTGCGTTGCGCCACGCGGCTGCGATGATCGTCGGTGCCGGCGTGCTCGGCTGGCTCGGCGCCGGCCTGGTCACCGGGCACTACCTGCGACAGACCCGGCCGACCGAGACCTGACGCACCCCCAATGACCACCATCTCGTGACCATCGAAAGCAGCAACCTGCGCCACGTCGACACCACCGCCCCGCGGGTGATGGTGGTCGACGGCTCGCGCCTGGTGCGCAAGCTGATCGGCGACGTGCTCGCGCGCGAGGTCGCCGACATCCGGCTGATCTCCTGCGGCAGCATCAAGGAGGCGCGCGCCGCGCTCGAGGCCGGCCCGGTCGACCTGGTCACCACCGCCCTGTCGTTGCCCGACGGCGACGGCATCACCCTGGCGCGCACCGTGCGCGAGGCCTCGGGGCAGAGTTACGTGCCGATCATCGTGATCTCCGGCGATGCCCAGGCGCACCTGGAATCGCGCCGCTTCACCGAGGACGTCACCGACTATTTTGACAAGGCGCTCGGCCACAGCGCGCTGGCCGCGTTCATCCGCGGCTACGTGCAGCCGCAGCCGATCCCCGGCGCGCGCGTGCTGTACGTCGAGGACAGCCGCGTGGTGGCGCTGGCGACCAAGCGCATGCTCGAGCGCCACGGCATGACCGTGCTGCACTTCAACGGCGCCGAGGAAGCACTGGAGCACCTGGAAGCCCATCGTGGCCAGGACGATACCGGCGCCGACCTGGTGCTGACCGACGTCTACCTCAAGGGCGAGCTCAGCGGCCATGACCTGCTGGCACGGCTGCGCAGCGATTTCGGCTACGGCAAGCGCCGCCTGCCGGTGCTGGTGATGACCGGCGATGCCAATCCCGACAACCAGAGCGGGCTGCTGCGCGCCGGCGCCAACGACCTGGTGCTCAAACCGATCGAGGAGCGCCTGCTGGTGACCAAGGCCCTGTTCCAGCTGCGGCTGTCGCGCTTGCCGGAGCAGCGCAGCTTTCACGCGTGATCCACCCAGCAGGATCTGTAGGAGCGGCTTCAGCCGCGAACCGGAATCGGTTTCAGGTGGCGCTGGCCGTTCGCGATAACCAGGCTACTCAGCAGGTCCTATTCCGCGCGAACCGAAAAGCTCGCGGCTGAAGCCGCTCCTACAGATCAATGACCGAGGACGAGGAGGCGCTGATGGCCGACGACCGGATCAAGCTCGAACCCTCCTGGAAGGCGCGCGTCGGCGACTACCTTGCCCGCGACGACATGCAGGCGCTGGCGGCGTTCCTGCGCGAGCGCAGCGCCGCCGGCAGCCGGATCCATCCGCCGGCGGCGCAGATCTTCGCTGCGTTCGAGGCGACCCCGTTCGATAGGGTCAAGGTCGTCATTCTCGGCCAGGACCCGTACCACGGTGCCGGTCAGGCGCACGGGCTGTGTTTTTCGGTGCAGCCGGGCATCGACGTGCCGCCATCGCTGCTCAACGTCTACAAGGAGCTGCAGCGCGACCTCGGCATCGCCCGGCCCGACCACGGCTGCCTGCTGCCGTGGGCACGCCAGGGCGTGCTGCTGCTCAACAGCGTGCTGACGGTCGAGGGCGGGCGCGCCGGCAGCCACCAGGCCCGCGGCTGGGAGGGCTTCACCGACCACGTGGTGCAGACCCTGGACCGCGAACGCGAAGGGCTGGTGTTCCTGCTCTGGGGCAGCTACGCGCAGTCCAAGGGCCGGGTCATCGACGCGAGCCGGCACCGGGTGCTGAAGGCGCCGCATCCCTCACCACTGTCGGCCCACCGCGGCTTCCTGGGCTGCGGGCATTTCTCCGCGGCCAACCAGTACCTGGCGCGGCGCGGCCAGACGCCGATCGACTGGTCGTTGCCGCCGCGCTGCGATCTTGACGCGACCGTATCGTCCGCTGCAGTCGCGAGTGCAGCCACGTGACCGTGCCTTCGAGCCGCGCAGGCCGAGGCGTCCGCCGGTACCGGAGGATCTGCTCATGACCGCAGCCGTGCCCCGCCGCGCACTGGTCACCGGAGGCAGCGGCGATCTCGGCGGCGCGATCTGTCAGCAGCTCGCGACCGATGGACTGCATGTGATCGTGCATGCCAACGGCAACCCTGCGCGCGCGCAGCAGGTGGTCGATGCGATCCACCACGCCGGCGGCAGCGCCGAGACGGTCGTGTTCGACGTGGCCGACGGCGAGGCGACGCGCGCGGCGCTCGCGGCGTTGCTGGACGGCGGGCCGATTCAGGTCGTGGTCAACAACGCCGGCATCCACGACGATGCGCCGATGGCCGGCATGGCCGAGGCGCAGTGGAAGCGAGTCATCGATGTGTCGCTGCACGGGTTTTTCCACGTCACCCAGCCGCTGCTGCTGCCGATGGCGCGCACGCGCTGGGGCCGCGTGGTCAGTGTGTCGTCGGTCGCGGCGGTGACCGGCAACCGCGGCCAGAGCAACTACGCCGCGGCCAAGGCCGCGCTGCATGGCGCCTCCAAGTCGCTGGCGCGGGAGATGGCCTCGCGCGGGATCACGGTGAATGTCGTGGCGCCCGGCGTGATCGAGGGCCAGATGACCCACGACGCGTTTCCGCCGGAGGTCATCAAGCAGCTGGTGCCGGCCGGTCGCGCCGGGCGCGCCGAGGAGGTCGCCGCGCTGGTCGGGTTCCTGTGCTCGGACGCGGCTGGCTACGTCAACGGCCAGGTGATCGGGGTCAACGGCGGCATGGCGTGAGCGCGCGCAGCGGGGCGCCATCACTCCAAACCGACGCCGGGTGAGTAGCATCGGTCCTGGATCCGTGGCCGAAGAGGTGCCGAGATGCTCCGCTCCATCGCCATCGCCGCCCTGACCCTGCTGCTGGCCGCCTGCGCGACCTCGCACCTCATCACCGGCCAGCCGCGGCCGCCAATCGATCCCTCTCAGGTGCAGGTCTACTTCGCGCCGCCGGATGCGCCGTTCGAAGAGATCGCGCTGCTCGAAACCAGCAGCGGTGTATTCACCTACGGCGAGCAGAACAAGCTGGACTCGGTGATACAGAAGCTGCGCGAGGAGGCGGCCAAGCTCGGCGCCAACGGCGTGCTGTTCCAGGGC
This sequence comes from Novilysobacter longmucuonensis, assembly GCF_046600735.1. Classification (NCBI taxonomy): domain Bacteria; kingdom Pseudomonadati; phylum Pseudomonadota; class Gammaproteobacteria; order Lysobacterales; family Lysobacteraceae; genus Novilysobacter; species Novilysobacter longmucuonensis. The sequence goes on along the minus strand of NZ_JBJMAW010000020.1, from coordinate 27,079 downwards.
ACCGCCGACGGCTACGGCAATTCCGGCGTCAGCGTCGGTGCCGGCGGCGGCAGCTTCGGTGGCAGCAGCTACCGCAGCGGCGGCGTCGGCGTCAGCGTCAGCCCGAGCAAGAAACACGCACGCGGCGTCGCGGTGTATTTCCCGAACCCGCCGCCCGGCGATTAAAAGGGCTTTGACGCGGATCAGAGCGAAAAAAAACGGATAGAGCCGAACGCGGGATAAAGCCTTATCCGTGTTTTTCCGCGTCGATCCGCGTCAAAAGCTTGCAAACCCGCTTCGAGCCCGGAGCAGGATGGGCTCGACTCGCCCTCCTACGCCGCGGCCGCGTACCACTGCGGCATCAATTGCGCGCATACCGGCGCATCGCCGTCGAGCATCGCCGCCAGGCCGTGATCGCCGATACCCGGGTGCTGTTGCCGCGCCCGCGCCAGCACCTCGCGGGCCAGCGCGTCCATCCGCGCCACGTTGTCGCCGATGCGTTGCACGAATGCCTCGTCGTCGAGCACGTCGCCGAGCGCACGGTTCATCTCGTAGAACCAGTCGATCTTGTACTGGTCGAGCATTCTTTGATCGAGCAGGCCGGCATCCGGCGCCCCCTGGCCAGCTCCGGCAGCATCCGGCTGGCCCGCTGCCAGGTTGCGCTCGCCCCATTCGCGCACCAGGCGCTGGATCGCCGCGTTGAGTTGGCTGCCGCGCGCGAACTGCGGACGCAGCCGCCCCAGCGTGGCCACGTCGCACTGGCGCCTGGCGAAGAACACCGGCGCCAGCAGCGCCCAGTAGAAGGTGTAGTCCCAGATCACCTTGACCGGGGTCACCTGCGCATCGCCGAGCAGCGGGTACTGGTCCTGGTACAGCGGCAGCATGTTGTCGTAGAACGAGAAGTACAGCTGCTGGTAAATCTCGGCATACGGCGCGAACGGCGTGCCGGCGCGGTCCCTGCCGATCAGGTCGCAGATGTACGTGTTGCTGATCGCGATGAAGTCGCTGCCCGGCGAGTAGAACGGGTCCAGGAACAGGCCGGCCTCGCCGGTTAGCGCCCAGCGGTCGCCGGAGAACACCTGCTTGCAGCCGTAGGAGAAGTGCCGCAGGAACGCGAAGTCCTGCAGCGGATGCTTGTCCTGATCGAGCGCGCGGGCGACGCGCGGCTGGTGCTCGCGCAGCCAGGCCATCGCCTTGGCGTGCGTGTTCATCGTCTCCAGCGGGTGCATCTTGGCGTCGCAGACGATGCCCAGCGAGTGCGCGCCGGAGGCCAGCGGGATCAGCCAGAACCAGTAGCCCGGCCCGCACATGTGATTGGTCGACCGCCAGCGTTCCGGCGGCGTGCAGCGTTGCAGCCAGTCGGCATCGTCGGACCAGTCATCGGGATCGATGGTGCCCTCGACCCGCCACCACACCGCGTTGGCATCGTGCTGGTTTGGCTTGGCGAGCTCGAGCTTGCGCTTGAGCAGGCCGGCGCGGCCGGAGGCATCGACCAACCATCGCGCGGCAATCGATTGTGCCTCGCCACCGCGGTCGTAGCGGATCACATGCGGCGCGGCCTGCGTGTCGATGTCGACACCGCGCACCACCGCACCGTCGCGGAAATCCACCCCGAGCGCTCGCGCCTGTTCGCCGAGGAAGTTCTCGAAACGGCCACGATCGAGCTGCCAGGACGGCGTCGGCAGCAACTCGCTGACGCCCAGCTCGGTGCAGCGGTCGATATCCTCGCGGCCCTCGCTGAAGAAGAAGCGGAACCCGAACTTGCGGATCTGCTCGGTTTCCAGGTGCTCGCGCAAGCCGAGCACCTCGGCGAAGTAATGCGCGCCGATTTCGACCGTGGATTCGCCGACCTTGAACGCGCCCTCGTGCACCGGATGGGCGTTGCGTTCGAGCACCACCACGGCGGTCGCTGGATCGCGCTGCTTGAGCTGGATCGCCAGGCTCAGCCCGGCCAGGCCGCCGCCGAGGATCGCCACGTCGGCGCATGTGACGTCGGTGACAGTCGCATTCATTGGGTCTTGGCCAGTTTGGGCGGCGGCGCGGTGGCGAACTCGCCGCTGGGATCGTCGATCAAGGGCGGCTGGTCACGCAGGCCGCGGTAGACCTCCAGCATGCCGCCCCGGCGCAGCACCTGCATCGCCAGATGGCAGGTGATGCGGCCGAAGTCGCGCATCGGCCGGAAATGGCTGGCGCGGAACTGCTCGCCCGGACTGTCCGCACTGGCGTCGGCGCACTGGTAGCGCGACTCGATCGGCACCGAGACGCAGCGCGTGCCGAGCAGTCGCGCCGCCGAGATCAGGATCTGCGCCTCGAACACGAAGTCCTCGCCAGGCACGTCACCGAGCGCGGCGACGCGCGCCGGGTAATAGCGCTGGCCGCTCTGGGTATCGGCAATGCGGTAGCCGGTGCCCCAGGCGATGCCCCAATCGCCGAAGTGGTTGGCGATGCGCCGGTAGGCCGGCTGCCGGTCGCGCCGGCGCAGCCGCGCGCCGATGACGATGTGGTCGGGGTAGCGCTGCGCGGCATCGAGCAGGCGCGGGATGTCGCGGGCCAGGTGCTGGCCGTCGCCGTCCATCGTCACGATGCCCTCGAAGCCGCGATGCAGCGCCTCGGCAAACCCGTCGCGCAGGCTCGCGCCCTTGCCCATGCGTCGCTCGTGGCGCAGCAGGGTGACCGGCAGGTCGGCGATCGCCTCGGCGGTGCCGTCGTCGGAGCCGTCGTCGACCACGATCACGTGCGGGCACTCGGCCAGCGCGCCCTCGACCACGCCGCGGATGCGCAGCGCCTCGTTGAGCGCGGGGATCACCACGGCGATGGTGTTGCGGTCAGGCATGGGCAGGTTCCAGTGCGGGTTGCAGCGCCGGGGTCAGCACGACCCGCAGCACCCGGCCGGGCCCGGCGCCGAGCGCCAGCTCTTCGTACGCCAGCCCGTCGTACGCCACCGTGGCAGGTTCCACCCGGACCGGCCGGGCGGCGAGTGCATCCAGCAACGGCAGCATCGGCGCCATCGCGTTGCCACCGGCATGACGGGCCAGCGGGCCAACCGCGGCCGAGGGTTGGCCATCGGCGAGTGCGGCCTGCAGGCGCGGCAGGTCGCGGCGGGTGCTGCGCGACAGCACCAGCGCCGCACCGAGCAGGCCTTCGCTGCGCGAGACGTGTGCCAGCGGCCCGGCCGAGGCGCCGTCGTAGCCGACCAGCAGCACCGCATCGCTGCCGGTGGCCAGTTGCGCCAGCGCGTCGAGCAGGCCCTGCGCGAACGTGGCACTCAGCGCGCTGATCGCGTTGGCCGGCTGCATCGCGCCGGTGCCGATGGTCCAGTAGCCGGCGGCGGCGTTGTGCACCGAGTTGTGGAAGCGCGTCGGCGAGATCGTGCGCGGCGCGCTGGCCAGCGTGCTGCACATGTAATCGGTGATGCCCAGATCGCCGTGGGTGGAGGCGAATACCGACGGCAGCGTGGCCGGGTCGCGGCCCGCCGCAGTGCATGCGGCGAGCGCAACCTCGAGTGCGACCGCGACGGTTTCCGGCGCGCGGCGGCGCTCGTTCGGCGCGAGCAGTTGCGGCGAGGGCCGTGCGGGTGCGTCGGCGACCAGCGCGCCGCCACGGGCGAACGCGCGCGCGGCGTCCCAACTGGGCAGGCCGCGGGCCCAGAAGCCGATGCCTTCGATGGTGGCGGTGAGGGTAGTCATTGGGTGGCTCCCGACGTGCACGTCGGTAGCTGGTGTCGCCACATCACGATGCGCTTCATCGATCCGCCATCCTCCAGAGCCGTCATCCCCGCGCAGGCGGGGACCCAGTGACTTTGCTTCTGCGGCATGCAAGCAAGAGCAAGAGCTTCCGCCTGAAGGCGGGTCACTTTCTTTAAAGGGCCAAAGAAAGTAACCAAAGAAAGGCCCTTCCTCGACACAGCTCCCGTGCGGGCGCGGAGTAGCGCGGGGATTTTCCGACTCGCCATCCTTGGCTCGATCGGAAAACGGCGTGCATCCATGCACGCCGCCCTCCGGGTCTTCAGGCATGCGATGGACGACGACGGACCGCGAACAAGCAAAGGCAAAGTCGGCGGTGGCGAATGTATCGACATCACACGCGCCCAAACACCAGCGAACAGTTGTTGCCGCCAAAGCCGAACGAGTTGTTCATCGCGTAGCGGATCTCGCGTTGCGCGTTGTCGAAGCGGATCTGCGGCCCGCAGGCCGGGTCGCGCGTGGTGCTGTTGAGGATGCCCGGCAGCGTCCCACGCTCCAGTGCCAGCAGCGCGATTACCGACTCGACGATGCCGGCCGCGCCGAGGGTGTGGCCGGTCCAGCCTTTGGTCGAGCTGGCGTGCAGGGTGTCGGGGAACAGCGCATCGACCGCGCGCGCCTCGATCGCGTCGTTGGCCGGGGTCGCGGTGCCGTGCAGGTTGAGGTAGCCGACCTCGCCCGCGGCAATGCCGGCGCGCGCGAGGGCGTCGCGCATCGCATGACGCGCGCCCAATCCCTGCGGGTGCGGTGTGGACATGTGGTGGGCGTCGCTGGACTCCCCGAAGCCGCGCAGTTGCGGGTCGCCGTCCTCCGGCGCCGCGCGTTCGAGCACCGCGAAGCCGCCGGCCTCGCCGAGCGACAGCCCAAGGCGCTCCGCGTCGAACGGCCGGCACGGGTCGGCCGCGACCAGCTGCAACGCGTTGAAGCCGAACAGCACGCTGCCGCACAAGGTGTCGACCCCGCCGACCAGCGCGGCGTCGGCCAGGCCGGCGGCGATCAACCGGGAGGCATGGGCGAACACCTTGGCGCTGGACGAACATGCGGTGGCGACGGTGACGCAGGGCCCGCGCAGGCCGGTCGCGTGCTGCACGAACCCGCCGAGCGAATGCGGCGTGTGCGCCACCGGGCGATCGAGGTCGGGCGGGAAGCGGCGGTCGCCGTCGGGGCCGTCGAGCCGGGTGTAGGCCTCCTCACTGGCGCCGATGCTGGAGGTCGAGGTGCCCAGCACCAGCGCCACCCGCTCGGCGCCGTGCCTGTCGACCATCGCGCTGATCGCATCGAGCACGCCATCGTGCTGCAGCGCCAGCCAGGCGAGGCGGTTGTTGCGGCACTCCCAGCGCGCGAACCGCGCCGGCAGCGGCGCGTCTTCCAGCCCATCGACGCGGCCGATCCAGCACGCCAGCGGCGTTTCGCCGCCGGGCAGGGCGCCGAAATCGTTGCGCCGCAACCCGCTGCGGCGCGCGGCAAGCGCCTCGGCCTGCGCTTCGCGGCCGCGACCCAGCGCGGTGGTCGCGGTGTAGGCGCGGATGGCGAGCGGTGCCATTGCGCTGGGCGTCGGGAGGGGCGGCGTCGACGTTGCGGGCACTCGTGTTCCTGAACGTTGCCTCCGGCGATGCCCGGAGTATAGCCAGCGTGCCCGGACGCGTCGCCGCAGCTGACTGCCGCGCTGCGCATCCTGCAGCGGCAGGCCCGTCGAGACGTGCCGGCGAGACCCGACGTCCAGCGGCGCGCCGTCTAGAATGGCGCCATGAACCTGCGACCCTATCTCGGCCAATGGCCGACCCTCGGTGACCGTGTCTACGTCGATCCCGCCGCCACCGTGATCGGTGACGTGACCCTGGGCGAGGACGTGTCGATTTGGCCCGGCTGCGTGGTGCGCGGCGACGTCAACTCCATCAGCATCGGCGCACGCACCAACCTGCAGGACGGCACCATCGTGCACGTCACCCACGAGGGGCCGTTCACCCGCCCCGGCGGCATCCCGACGGTGGTCGCCAACGACGTCACCATTGGCCATGGCGCGATCATCCACGCCTGCACGCTGGAGGAGTTCTGCCTGGTCGGCATGGGCGCGCGGATCCTCGATGGCACCGTGGTGCGGCGATACGGTTTTGTCGGCGCCGGTGCGGTGGTGCCGCCGGGCAAGACCGTGGGCGAGGCCGAGCTGTGGCTGGGCAATCCCGCGCGCTGCGTGCGCAAGCTCGGCGAGCGCGAGATCGAGCAGCTGCGCTACAGCGCGCAGCACTACGTGCGCCTGAAGGACCGCTATCTGCAATCGTCTCCCGGGTAACTGCCGCGCGCTCGGCTCCCTCCGCTTGCACAGCAGAGGGAGGAGTCCTGCACCGCGCCTTGGCCGGTGCCGGCCGCCACGTTTACAGTCGGGGACACCGCTACACGCACAGGGGAGCGCAAGGACGATGCGATCAGCAACCAGCAGTGGCATGACGCCGCGGTGACCCGATGGCGAACCCGTGCCGACAGTGATGCTTGATACCTACCGCGAAGTGGTCACGCCCGAAGGTGTCGCGCTGCACCTGCCGGCGGCGGGGCCGGTGCCGCGCGCGCTGGCGTGGGCGCTGGACCTGGCGATCCGGCTCGTTCTGGTAGTGGCCGGCGGCACCGTGCTGGCGCTGCTGGGACGCAGCGGCGCGGGCTTGTACGCGGTGCTGCTGTTCACCGTGTTCTGGCTGTACCCGATCGTGTTCGAGGCGGCCTGGAACGGCTGCACGCCGGGCAAGCGGTTGCTCGGCTTGCGCGTGATCGCCGGCAACGGCGCGCCGGTCGGCTGGCTGGCCGCGTTCACCCGCAACCTGCTGCGCGTGGTCGACGTGCTGCCGTTCGGTTACGCCTGCGGCCTGATCGCCAGCCTGGCCGATCCGTGGGGACGCCGGCTGGGCGACATGGTCGCCGGCACACTGGTGGTGCATGTCGAGCGTGCACACGTCGCCTCGGTGACCCCCGATGTCGCCCCGCTGAATTCACCGCTGCCGCTGTTGCCACACGAGCAGGCGGCGCTGATCGCGTTCGCCGAGCGTGCGCCGCAGCTCGCGCCGGCGCGCCAGGTCGAGTTGGCTGAATTCGCCGAGCCGCTGGTGGGCGCCCGTGGCGCGCTGGCGGTGAGCCGGCTGCACGGCATCGCCCTGGGCCTGGTGGGCCGGCGGTGAAAGCCGGCGACGGGGAGCACGCGGCATGAGGCAGGCGACATGAAGCAGGAGCGCTTCGTCCAGCGGCACCAGGCCGAGTGGCTGGCGCTGGAGCGCTGGCTCGACGCGCGCGGCCAAGCGCGCGCGGCGCGCCGGCAGCGCCACGGCTGGGACGGCATCGCCGACCACGAGATGCCGGCGCGCTACCGGCGCCTGTGCCAGCAACTCGCGCTGGCGCGGCGGCGCGGCTACAGCCCGGTGCTGACCGCGCGGCTGCAGCGCATCATGCAGCGCGGGCACGGCGTGCTGTACCGCACGCCGGCGCCGCGCTGGCAGCGCATCGCCGAATTCCTGCTGGCCGGTTTCCCGCGGCTGGTGCGGGCCGAGCGCGGCTGCATGGCCGCGGCGGCGGTGCTGTTCTGGCTGCCGCTGATCGCGGTCTACGTCGCGATCCAGTTCCGGCCCGAGTTCGCCAGTGCGATGTTCGATCCGGAGCAGCTCGCGCAGTTCGAGTCGATGTACGACCCGGAGCGACTGGCCGACCCCGAGCGCAAACTCGGCCGTGACAGCGGCAGCGACTTGATGATGTTCGGCTACTACATCTGGAACAACATCAGCATCGGCTTCCGCAGCTTCGCCAGTGGCCTGCTGGCGGGGGTCGGCACGGTCGTGGTGCTGTTGTTCAACGGCCTGATGATCGGCGGCATCGCCGGCCACCTGCAGGCGGTCGGCCACGGCGAGCCGTTCTGGCGCTTCGTGGCGGGCCATTCGGCGCCCGAATTGATCGGGATTGTCATCGCCGGCGGCGCCGGCCTGCGGCTCGGGCTGAACCTGGTCGCGCCGGGCCGGCGGCGCCGCATCGATGCGCTGATCGACGGCGGCCGCCGCGGTGCGCGGTTGTCGCTGGGGGTGCTGGCGATGCTGCTGTTCGCCGCGTTCGTGGAGGCGTTCTGGTCCTCGATCGGATGGATGCCGGGCTGGGTCAAGTACAGCGTCGGCGGCGGTCTGTGGATGCTGACGCTGGCGTGGCTGTGGCGCGGCGGCCGCGGCTGGGTGGGCGGCGATGACGACGGCGCGACGCCGGCATGAACATCGAGTCGCTGACGATTGTCTTGCGCCCGCGCTCGGCCTGGGAGGCGGTCGAGCTGGGCAGCGCACTGGTGCGTCGCCATGCCGGCGCGATCTGGAAGCCGTGGCTGCTACTGAGCGTGCCGGTGCTGTTGCTGCTGAACGCGCTGGCCTTCGCGCTCGATGCGATCTGGCTGGCCGGCCTGCTGATGTGGTGGCTCAAGCCGGTGTTCGAGCGCATCCCGCTGTACGTGCTGTCACGCGGGGTGTTCGGTGATGTGCCGGCGTCGCGCCAGACCCTGCATGCGCAGCTGCGCTGGGGCGCAGGCTGGCTGCTGCCTTACCTGAGCTGGCGACGGCTGGGACCGGCGCGTTCGCTGTACCTGCCGGTCGACCTGCTCGAAGGCGGCGTCGGCGTAGCCGCGCGGCAACGCCGTAGAGCGCTCGGCGGGCCGGCCTATGGCGTGGCCGGGCTGGTCACGCTGGTCGGCCTGAACTTCGAATTGGCGCTGCTGCTGGGCGCCATTGCGCTGGGCCTGATGTTCGTGCCGACCGAATGGCTGCCCGAATCGGCGCGGCTGCTCGGCAGCCTGTTGCTGGACCAGCCGGCCTGGGTGCAGCTCGCGCTCAATGCGCTGGCCTGGGCCGCCAGCAGCGTGATCGGGCCGTTCTACGTCGGCGCCGGCTTCGGCCTCTATCTCAACCGGCGCACCGAACTGGAGGCCTGGGACATCGAACTGGTGCTGCGCCGGCTGCGCGCGCGCCTGGCGGCAGGCGCGAGTACCGCGCTGCTGGTGCTGGTGGTGGCCTGCGGCTGGCCGGCGCAGGGGTGGGCGCAGGCGCCGGCTGCGCAGTCGCCCGCGCAGCAGTCGGTGGAGTCCTCGGTGGAGTCGGACACGGCCGCCGCGGACGGGCGCAACCGCCGCGTCGCCGCCACGCCCGACCGGCACAGGAAGGACGCGGCGACGTTGCCACAGGTGTTCCGCGGGCCGCTGGCCGACGATGCCTCGCTACGCCAGGCGGTCGAACGCGCCTACGCCGACCCCTCGGTCAGCCCGCGGCGCCAGGTCACGCGCTGGCAGCGACGCGGCATGAGCGATCCGGACCGCGCGCTCGATCCGGCGCCGTGGCTGTCCGCGTTCGGCCGCGCCATTGCGGTGGCGGGCGAGATCGGCCTGTGGCTGCTGTTCGGCGCGCTGGTGCTGGCGCTGCTGGTCACCGCGCCGCGCTGGATGAAGTGGCTGCGCGCCACCGCCGCCGAGCAGCGACGCGAACCCACCGGCCTGCAGCGGAGGGTGGCCCCGGCGATCGCGCCGCTGCCGGCCGAGGTCGCGGCTGCGGTGCGGCAGTTGTGGCAGGCGGGCGAGCAACGCGATGCGCTGGCGCTGCTGTACCGCGCCAGCGTCGAGGCGATGGTCGCGCGCACCGGCGCGGCCCTGCCACCAGGCGCGACCGAAGCCCAATGCCTGCGTGCGGCGCGCAAGCTGCCGCTGGCGCAGGACCGGGAGGCCTTCGAGCAGGTCGTGCGCATGTGGCAGTACGCCGCGTATGCGCAGCGGTTGCCAGGCGAAGAGGCATTCACCGCGCAGCTCGACATCGCCAGCCGTCGCTTCGGGTGGGCAGGCGGAGCGGCGGCATGACCCGGTTGCGCGCCACCCTGCTGGTGATCCTGGCGCTGGTCGCGGCCGGCGGGCTCGGCACCTGGTGGTGGCAGACCCATGAACGCGTCCAGCTGTGGATCGACCTGCCGCAGCGCGGCGAGGTCACCTACAACCCGCTGTACGTGCTCAAGCTGGCCCTGCGCAGCGATGGCGTGCAGGTGCAGTCGCGCCAGCGCCTGCAACTGGACGAGGTGAGCCTGGGCGCGCGCGACACGCTGGTGCTGCTCAACGATCCGCGCCGGCTCTCGCAGCGCGAGACGACGGTGCTGCTGGACTGGATTTCGCAAGGCGGCCACCTGCTGGCGCGCACGCCGCCGCCGAGCCAGTTCCAGGCCGGCGACCCGGTGCCGCTGCTGCAGGGGCTCGGCGTACGCCCGCGCACCGACACTACGCCCGAATGCATCGCCCTGCAGGTGCCCGGGGAGCCGCCACACAGCGAGTTCTGCCAGGGCCGCCGCTTCGACCTCGACCACGCCACCACGGGCAGCCCGCGCTGGGGCAACGACGCCGCCGGCTACGTGTACGCGCGCCTGGCCCACGGCGCAGGGCACGTCGATGTCCTCGCCGATCTGGACTTCCTGGGCAACGAAAAGCTCGAGGACGGCCCGCACATCACCCTGGCCCGGCAACTGCTCGCGCCCAATTACCGCGCCGGCACCGTGCACGTGGTCTATGCCGCGCAGATGCCGTCGCTGTGGATGCTGCTGCTGCGTCACAGCTGGATGGCCTGGCTGCCGCTGGGATTGCTGCTGATCGGCTGGCTGTGGCGCCGCATGCAGCGGTTCGGACCCGAACTGCCTTCGCCCGCGGTCGAGCGGCGGTCGCTGCTGGAGCACATCGCCGCCAGCGGCGAGCACACGTATCGCTATGGTTACGCCCACCTGCTGCACGCCGCCGCGCGCGACGCATTCATGGCACGGTTGCGGCGTTCCGACCCGCAGGCCGCTGCGCTGGAAGGCGCGGTGCAGGTCGGCCTGATTGCCGAACGCCTGCAGCGCCCGCACGCGGAGATCCGCGACGCGCTGGCCACCCCCGCGGCCGGCGACCACGCCGCCTTCCGCACCCGCATCGCCACCTTGATACGACTGAGAAACCAGCTATGACGACCGACTTTTCCGCGCCCGCCACCGGCGGGGCAGATGCCGCCGCTCCCAAGGCGACCACGCCGGTCACCGGCGCCGCACTCGCCGAACGCGTGCAGGCGGTGCGCGGCGAAGTCGCCAAGGCCTTCATCGGCCAGGCCGAGGCGCTCGACCAGGTCCTGATCGTGCTGCTGGCCGGCGGCCATGCGCTGATCGAAGGCGTGCCGGGCCTGGGCAAGACCCTGCTGGTACGCGCGCTGGCCAGGGCGCTGGACTGCAGCTACGCGCGGGTGCAGTTCACCCCCGACCTGATGCCCAGCGACATCAGCGGCCATGCCGCCTGGAATCCGAAGACAGAAACCTTCGACATCCGCCGTGGCCCGGTGTTCACCCACCTGCTGCTGGCCGACGAGATCAACCGCGCGCCGGCGAAAACCCAGTCGGCGCTGCTGGAGGCGATGGCCGAGCGCCAGGTCACGATCGAGGGCGCCAGCTTCGAGTTGCCGCCGCCGTTTCTGACCCTGGCCACGCAGAACCCGGTCGAGCAGGAGGGCACCTATCCGCTGCCCGAGGCGCAACTCGACCGGTTCCTGCTCAAGGTGCTGATCGACTACCCGAGCCGCGCCGACGAGATCCGGATGGTCGCGGCGATCAGCCACGGCCGCAGCGCGGCGGACTTCGACCTCTCCAAGGTGCAGCGCGTGATCGGCCCGGCCGGCATCGTCGCGATGCAGCACGGCACGGCACTGGTGACCGTGGACGAGGCGGTGGTCGACTACGCGGTGCGGATTGTCGGTGCCACCCGTGACTGGGCCGGCATCGCCCTGGGCGCCGGCCCTCGCGGCAGCCTGGCGCTGGTGCGTGCGGCGCGCGCGCAGGCGGTGCTGGCCGGGCGTGATTTCGTCACCCCCGACGACATCCGCGCGATCGCCAAACCGGCGCTGCGCCACCGCATCGCGCTGGCGCCGGAGCTGCAGATCGAGGGCCAGTCGCCCGACGATGTGCTGCAGGCGTTGCTGGCCAAGGTCGAAGCGCCGCGGCAATGAGCCAGGCCGCGCGGCCCGCGTCGCCAGCCGATCGGGCGAGCACGCGCCACGTGCCGCGGCCGGCACCGGCGCTGCTGGCGTGCCTGCTGCTTTGGAGCTTGCTCGGGCTCGCCGCCAGCATCGGCTGGATCGGCGGTCCGGCATGGCGCCTGGCCGGCGCGGCGCTGGTGGTGGCCTCGCTGCTCGATCTCGCCACGCTGTTGCGCCGGCCGACCCCGCGGGTGGTGCGGAGCATGCCCGACACCTGGCCGATCGGGGTCGAGCGCAGCGTCGCGCTGACGCTCGACAGCCCCGCGCGTGGCCAGCGGCTCGACGTGTTCGACCTTCATCCCGGCGGCTGGGCGATGCACGGCCTGCCGCGCCGGCTGGCGCTGCGCCGCGGCGCATCCAGCCAGCTCGACTACCAGCTGCGCGCCAACGCGCGTGGTGATTTCGAGTTCGCTGGCGCGCAGCTGCGGCTGCTGTCGCCGTGGCGGTTATGGTCGCAGTCGCGCATCGCCGGACAGGCGCAGCGCGTGCGCGTGTTTCCCAATTTCGCGCCGCTGGCGAAGTTCGCCATGTTCAGCGCCGAACAGGCCTCGCGGCTGCTCGGCGCGCACCTCAAGCGGCGCCGCGGCGAGGGCACCGACTTCCGCCAGATGCGCGAGTACCGCACCGGCGACAGCCTGCGCCAGATCGACTGGAAGGCCACCTCGCGCGCGCGCCGGCTGATCTCGCGCGAGTACCAGGACGAGCGCAACCAGCAACTGGTGCTGCTGCTCGACACCGGCCGCCGGCTGCTCGCACGCGATGGCGAGCTGGCGCATTTCGACCACGTGCTCGATGCGGCGCTGGTGGTCGGCTACCTGGCCTTGCGCCAGGGCGATGCGGTGGGCCTGCTGGCCAGCGGCGGCACGTCGGCATGGGTGCCGCCCAGGCGCGGGCTGCAGACCATCGATGCCCTGCTGCGGGCGAGCTACGCGCTGCAGCCGCAGCCGGTCGCGACCGACTTCCTGGCCGCCGCCACCGAGCTGTCGTTGCGCCAGCGGCGGCGCTCGCTGGTGATGCTGATCACCAACCTGCGCGACGAGGACATCGACGACCTGATGGCCGCGGTGCAGATGCTGCGCAAGCGACACCTGGTCTGCATCGCCAGCCTGCGCGAGGACTCGCTGGACACCGCGCTCGGCGCCGAAGTGCACGACCTGCCCGGCGCCATCCGCGCCGGCGCGACCGCGCAGTACCTGCAGCAGCGCAGCGCCGCGCACGAAGCCCTGCGCAGCCGCGGGGTGATGGTGCTGGACGTGACCTGCGCGCAGCTGGCGGCCTCGCTGGTCGAGCGCTATTTAGCGATCAAGCGCGACGGGCTGTTGTGAGCCGCCGCGCCTTCGCGGCCCCCCTGTAGGAGCGGCTTCAGCCGCGAGCCTTTCGCCCGGCACGCCAAGTGCGGGAGGAGGACTCCCTTGTAGGAGCGACGTAAGTCGCGACAGCGCAACCCCGGCCACTGGCGTTATCGCGACTCACGTCGCTCCTACACAAGCCGCAGCTGCGGTTTCAGACGTCGGGCCGCGTCGCCAGCTCCAATTCCAGCAAGCCGCGCAGCGCTTCTTCGCGGCTGCTGCCGCACATCTCCATCGACGGCCGCAGCGAGGCGCAGAACGCCGGCCGCTCGGGTCGACCGAACAGTTTGCAGCGCAGTTGCGCATCGAGTTGTACGCAGGGCACCCCGGCCGGCTTGCCGTGCGGCATGCCCGGGATCGGCGAGGTGATCGACGGCGCGATGCAGCACGCGCCGCAGTGGCTGCGGCAATCCATTGCCACGCCTCAATCTCCCGTGACCGGCGCCGCATCGCGCTCGCGCAGCATCGCGTAGACCCCGGCGGTGTCCGGACGCGCGCCGTGCCAGCGCAGGAAGCTTTCCGCGGCCTGTTCGACCAGCATGCCGAGCCCGTCGATCGCGCTGCCGGCGCCGGATGCGCGTGCCCAGTCCAGGAACCCTGTCGCCGCCGCGCCGTAGCCCAGGTCGACCGCAGCGCCGCGGGGCGCGAGCAGACCGCCGGGCAGCGACGGCGCGGCGCCGCCGTGCGCGGCCGAGGTGGCATGGATGACCAGGTCGAACCCGCCGAGTCCGCCCAGGTCATCCCAGTGGTGCGGGTGCACCCGGGCCCGGTCGCCCAGTGCAGCGGCCAGCGCGTCGGTGCGCCCGCGGCTGCGGTTGACGATGAACAGATCCGCCAGCCCGGCATCGAGCAGCGCCGGCGCCACCCCGGCGGCAGCGCCGCCGGCACCGATCAGCAGGCTGCGGCGGCCGCGCAGGTCCAGGCCGTGGCGCTGGGTGAGGTCGCGCACCAGCCCGACCCCGTCGGTGTTGTCGCCCTCCCAGCCGGCGTCGGTGCGCAGCAGCGTGTTGACCGCGCCGGCGCGGCGCGCGCGGTCGCTGAGATGCTCACAGACCGATGCCGCGCGGGCCTTGTGCGGCAGGGTGATGTTGGCACCCGTGCCGCCCGCGGCCGCGAAAGACGCCAACGCCGACTCGAACTGCTCCGGCGCCGCATCGATCGTGCCGTACTCCAACGCAATGCCGAGCTGCCGGCCGAACGCGGTGTGGATGCGCGGCGACAGCGAATGCGCGACCGGATGGCCGATGACCGCAAACCGTGGAATGGACATGGAGCGGCCTCGCTTGTAAGGGACTCGCGGCGCGGGCGGTGCGGCTGGCGAGGCGGCGCTTCAATCCCGAAGGAGCGGCTTCAGCCGCGATCGGGATCGGTTCGCCCGCGCCGGTTCATGATCGCGGCTGAAGCCGCTCCTACAACCGCAAAAATCCGCGCTCAGCCTGCCTCGCGCAGCCAGCGCGCCGCGTCCAGCGCGAAATACGTCAGCACGCCGTCGGCGCCGGCGCGCTTGCAGCTGGCCAGCGCCTCCAGCGCGCAGCCACGCTCGTCGATCCAGCCCTTTTGCGCCGCCGCCTTGAGCATCGCGTACTCGCCGCTGACTTGGTAGACGAAGGTCGGCGCGCCGAACTCGTCCTTGACCCGGCGGACGATGTCCAGGTACGGCAGGCCCGGCTTGACCATGATCATGTCGGCGCCCTCCTCCAGGTCGAGCGCGACCTCGCGCAGGGCCTCGTCCGAGTTGGCCGGGTCCATCTGGTAGGAGGCCTTGCTGCCGCTGCCGAGCGCGCCGGCACTGCCGACCGCGTCGCGGAACGGGCCGTAGAACGCGCTGGCGTACTTGGCGCTGTAGGCCAGGATGCGGGTGTGGACATGGCCGTCCATTTCCAGCGCGCCGCGGATCTGGCCGATGCGCCCGTCCATCATGTCGCTGGGCGCGACGATGTCGGCGCCGGCGGCCGCGTGCGACAGCGCCTGGCGCACCAGCGCCTCGACGGTGGCATCGTTGATGACGTAGCCCGAGTCATCGACCAGGCCGTCCTGGCCATGCGTGGTGTACGGGTCGAGCGCGACGTCGGTGATCACCCCCAGTTCGGGGAAGCGCGCCTTCAGCGCCTGCACCGCACGCTGCACCAGGCCGTCCTCGGCCCACGCCGCGGCGGCATCGAGCGACTTGGCCTCCGGTGCGGTGACCGGAAACAGTGCCAGCGCCGGCACCCGCAGCTCGCTGGCCTGCTCGGCGACCTTCAACAGCTCGTCGATCGAAAGCCGCTCGACGCCGGGCATCGAGGCGACCGCCTCACGCCCGCCGCGATCGTGCACGAACACCGGGTAGATCAGGTCGTCGGGGCCGAGGACGGTCTCGCGCATCAGCCGCCGCGAGAATGCGTCGCGGCGCATCCGCCGCGGCCGGGTATAGGGATAGCTCATGGCGCCGATTCTACGCCGCCAGGTAGAGCGGAGCTTGCTCCGATGTGGGCCGGTGGGTGTGCGCGGCGTAGCGTGGATGCGTAGCCGAGCAAGCTCGGCTCTATGGAATCATCGAGCGCTTCTGTAGGAGCGGCCCATGGCCGCGATGGAAACCGGATTACCGCGCCTGTCGGATTCGCGTTCGCGCCCATGGGGCGCTCCTACAGAGAAGCCTCGGTCGGCACGTGGCGGTGCGGGCGTAGATGCGGAGCTTGCTCCGCCTGTCAGATGATGCCGCCGCCGATCCCGAGCCGGACGATGCCGACCACGATCACGATGCCGTTGAGGACCAGGCCGGTCTTGGCCCGGCCGCGGTTGCCGGAACGCGACAGGGCGACGCCGATTGCCGCGATCACCGCGCCGATCGCGGCGAACGGGATCAGGAACCAGTTGCCCCAACCCAGGAACGGGATCAGCGCGATGATCATCCAGATCATGGCGACGATGCCCCAGAGCAGACTGATCATTCCCATCGTGATGTCTCCTTGCGAGTCAATGGTGGTAGAGGGTCAATGGTTAAGCGTAAACAGAAAACAGGCGCAGCGCCCTCACCCATGCACCCCGTCGATCTCCACGCGCAGCTCGCGGCGACACACCGCCGCGTGCAGCACGATGCGCGGGACGTCGGCGCCGAGGCGGGCATCGAGCAGGCGGGCGACGGTGTCGAGCTCCTCCTGGTCGCGGACGTAGACCTTGAGCCGCGTGCCTGGGCCGAAGCGCGCGGGCAGGGCCGGTCGCCGTGCATGCGCGGCGGCGAGCAGGCTGTCGAAATTGGCGAAGGTCTCCTCGAGCTGGGTCTGGACCGATTCGGCGTGGCGCGACTGGTGGCCGACGATTGCCGCGGTGCCCGACAGCAGCAGCGGCATGGCGCTGCCGGCCGGTGGCAGCATCGCGCGGGCGAAGCTCGGCGGTTGCGGGCCGTACTGGCGCGGGTAGCGGTAGGCGCTGAGCTGGCGCGGGTTCTCCAGCGGCGTACCGGACGTGCGCGAGGCCAGCCAATAGACCTGCAGCCGGCGTGCGCCGTCGACCCGGCCGATCGCGGTCGCGGCCGGCAGCATCGCGGCGTCGCAGCTGCCCGGACCGTATGCGCCGAGCCCGCGCGCGCGGCCGACGCAGAACACGCGGTAGCGCTCGCTGTCGCCGTCGCCGACGGTGATGCCGTCGAGGTAGTTCCAGATCCGCAACAGGTGCCGGTAGCCGCGGGCGCGGGTGAACTCGAGCAGCCGCCGGTAGCCGATCTCGGCGGCGCGCTCGATGTCGCCGTCGCGGCCGTCGGCGTCGGCCGGCTCGTCGAGTTCGATCGCGCCGAACTGCAATGCACCATCCTCGGCCCA
This sequence comes from Novilysobacter longmucuonensis, assembly GCF_046600735.1. Lineage (NCBI taxonomy): Bacteria > Pseudomonadati > Pseudomonadota > Gammaproteobacteria > Lysobacterales > Lysobacteraceae > Novilysobacter > Novilysobacter longmucuonensis. The sequence continues at coordinate 10,184 of NZ_JBJMAW010000020.1, read as the reverse complement.
GGCGATGTTGCCGTCGCGCCCGCGCGCCACCGCACCGCTGCCGCGCCACACCTCCAGCGGCGCATCGCCATGCGGCTGCAACGCCACCCGCAGGTAGCGAGGGTCGTCGTGGTGCGGCGCACCGGCGCCGAAGCCGAACACCGCCAGGGTGTCCTCGCCGGCGAGTACGTCGGCCGGCGCGGCGTGCAGGTAATCGACCGCCAACCGCGCCGTTGCGCGCTCGAAGGTGGGCGCTGCGCTCATCGCCGGACCCGCCCGGCCGCGGGTCGGCTCATGTGCCGGGCCCGCGCGGCGCGGTAATCGGCGCGGGGTGGTGCGGGGTCGACGTGGATCATCGAGCGATGATAGCCCGCGCCGCGCATGCCCGAGCCGGTGGGGCAGCCGGTGGGTTTGGGCGGTTGCACGCGGTCGCGCGATGCCTGATCGTTGCGCACCTTCACTGCCGATCTGGAATGCCCCATGTCTGAACAAAGCGCCGCCGAGCGCGAACTGGCCGAGCTGGTGGTCGAGAGCCTGAACCTGGAAGGCGTCGAGGCGGCCGCGATCGATCCGGAGGCGCCGTTGTTCGGCGAAGGCCTGGGGCTGGACTCGATCGATGCGCTGGAACTGGCGCTGGCGGTCAGCAAACGCTACGGCTTCCAGCTGCGCTCCGACAGCGACGAGAACCGCCGCATCTTCGCCTCGCTGCGTGCGCTGTCGGCGCACATACAGCAGCACAAGACCGCCTGACGCGTCCCGGCCTGTCTTGTCCAAACCCTTGTCCGAACCGTTGCCCGAGCCGGCGACCCGCGCATGAGCAGCACCGCGCTGCGGCTGGTCCTGGCCATCGCCTATCCGTTGCTGGCCCACTGGGCGAGCCACGGCGGTGGCGACCACGCCGCGGCCCTGGCACTGCTCGACCTGGTGCTGCTGGTGCTGGCCGATGGACTGCTGCAGCGCCGCGTCTGGGCCTGGTCGCTGCTGTTCGCGTCGGTGCTCGGATTGTGGCGGCTGGCCGGCACGCCGGCGCTGCAACTGCTGCTGCTGGCGCCGCCGATGCTGTTCACCGGCCTGCTGGCGTGGTTGTTCGCGCGCAGCCTGGCATCGCCGCGCGGCGCGCTGATCACCCGGATCGTGGCGGCGATGGAGCAGTGCGAGCCGGCGCAGCTGGCGCCGGAGCTGCACCGCTATTCGCGCCGCCTGACCGCCGCCTGGGCCTGGCTGCTGGCCGGGCTGACCGTCGCCAACGGCACGCTCGCGCTGATCGCGGTGCCCGATGGCGTGCTGGCCCGGCTCGGCCACGCGCCGATGATCACGGTGCCGCAGGAGCAGTGGTCGTGGTTCGCCAACATCCTCAACTACGGCATCGTCGGCGGATTCTTCGTCGGCGAGTACGCGCTGCGACGGCGCTGGTTCCCGGTGCGGCCGTACCGCAATTTCATCGACTTCCTGCGGCGCATGGCGGCGCTGGGGCCGCGGTTCTGGCGCGAGTTGTTCGAGGCCTGAGTGCTGGCTGGCGACGGCAACAGCAAACCTCCCGTCCCCCGAAGTGGAACTGCCGGAGCACACCGGCGAACACCGCACGAGCGGATCGCTTGGCCTGCTTCCTCCCGAGAAACATGAAGGCCGGCGAGGTTTGTCCCCCATCGCAGTGCACGAAACCGCCAATCCCTCGGCAGGAAAGCGCATCGGCGTGGCTTATCCTGTCCAGCCGGCCCAGACGATCTCCTTGATGCGATTCAGCGTGCCCGCCGACCACCCGAGCCTGCCCGGACACTTCCCGGGCAACCCGCTGGTGCCCGGCGTGGTGCTGCTGGACCGGGTGATCGAGGCGGTTGAGGCCGCCGCACGGGCCGCCAACCACGAGCCGCCTGGTCACCTGCGCCTGCCGCAGGTGAAATTCATGCAGCCGCTGTTGCCGCAACAGGAGGCGCGGATCGAGCTCGACCCCTGCCCCGGGCCGGATCCGGCGATTGCGCCGGGCCAGGCGGGGGCCACGCGACGCTGGCGGTTCCGCGTGCTGCGCGAGGAGACGCTGCTGGCCAGCGGCGAGATCACTGCTCAGAGCGCCGTGAGCGGCGCCGACCCCGCGGAGCCGCCCGCGTGAGCAATGACTGGACCGAGCGCCCCGAAGGCGGTGGCCGCGTCGCGCTGTGGCTGATCGGCACGATCGCGCGGTGCGGCGGGCGCAGTGTGGCGCGTGCGCTGCTGTATCCGATCACGCTGTATTTCCTGATCGTGCGCGGGCCCGAGCGCCGCGCCTCGCGCGCCTACCTGACGCGCGTGCTGGAGCGGCCCGCGCGGCTGGTCGACATCGCCCGGCACATCCACACCTTCGCCGCGACCATCCTGGACCGGGCGTTCATGCTGAGCGGCCAGATGCAGCGCTTCGATGTGCGCGTCGAGGGTCTGGAGGCATTGCACGCGCAGCTCGACCGCGGCCGCGGCGCGCTGGTGTTCGGCTCGCACCTGGGCAGCTTCGACGTGCTGCGCGTGCTCGCCTGCGAGCGCCCCGACCTCAAGGTCCGGGTGGTGCTCGACAAGGCCCACAACCCGGCGGTGACGCAGCTGCTGGATGCCCTCAACCCCGGGATCGCATCGACCGTGATCGACGCGGGCCAGGACGGGCCCTCGATCGTGCTGGCGATCAAGCAGGCCACAGAGGAAGGCGCGCTGGTGGCGTTGCTGGTCGATCGCGCGCGGCCGGGCGCGCCGGCGCTGCCGGCGCCGCTGCTGGGTGCCGACGCGCCGTTCCCGACCGCGCCGTGGCTGATCGCGGCGGTGCTCAAGGTGCCGGTGGTGCTGGCATTCGGGCTGTATCGCGGCGGTCGCCGCTACGATCTTGCGTTTGAAGTGTTCAGCGAAGGCCTGTCGATGGAGCGGAACGACCGCTCCCGGCAGCTGGGCGAACTCGTGCGAGGCTACGCTCGGCGCCTGCAGCACCATGCGCGCCGTGCACCCTACAACTGGTTCAATTTCTACGACTTCTGGCATGCCGATGACAAGGATTTCCAAGCCCACCGCCCAGCGGCTTCCGACCTGCGCGACGCTGCTGGCGCTGCTGGCGCTGACGGCCCTGCCGTTGCACGCCGCTCCGCCTGAGCCGGCACCGCCGTCGGCCGCAGCGACCCAGGCGCAGCGGTCCACCCCGGGCGACATCGCCCCGGAGTGGATCCTGGTCCGGCTGGAGCGGCCGGTGCCGATCCGCACCGAGTTCGTCGAACTGCGCAGCTCCGAGTTGCTGAAGGCGCCGCTGCGGGTCAATGGCGAATACCGGCGGCCCGACGCACAGACCTTGGTGCGCGTGGTGCGCGAGCCGTATCTGGAGACCACCACCATCGGCCAGGGCGAGGTCAGCATCGTGCGCGACGGCCGCTCGCCGCGCAGGTTCTCGCTGTCGCGTGCGCCGCAGCTGGCCGCCCTGCACGACAGTTTCGGCGCGCTGCTGTCGGGCGATCGCGCGCGACTGGAGCAGCACTACCGCATTGCCAGCACCGGCTCCCGCGAACGCTGGGTGCTGAGGCTGACCCCGAAGGACGCCGAGCTGGCCGAGCAGCTGGTCGACATCGCCCTGTACGGCCGCGGCGCCGAATTGCGCTGCATCGAGACCCGCACGCGCGGGCGCGGCGGCGGGCGCGGGGCGGGGGACGGGGTTGATCCCGACATCGAGCGCACCCTGCTGGCCGGTGCCGCGCGCCGCGCCGGCACCGCGCCCGATCACGCGCTGGTCGCGCTGTGTCACGGCGACAGCGTCGGGTCGCAATGAATCCACCGCGCCGGCTGGGTTGGGCGCTGCTGTGGCTGGCGGGCTTGCTGGTCGTAGGCGGGCTGGTCGGCCAGCGGCTGGAGCTCAGCGGCGACCTGCGCAAGTTCATGCCGAGCGCGCAGACCCCGGCGCAGAAGCTGCTGATCGAGGAGCTCGGCGAAGGTCCCGGCTCCCGGCTGTTGCTGGTCGCGCTGTCGGGCGAGGCGCCGGCCACGCTGGCGGCGCAATCGAACGCGCTGCGCGAGGTGCTCGCCGCCCGGCCGCAGTTCGCGCTGGTCGCCAACGGCGCCGATGGCGCACTGGAGACGATCCCCGAACGGCTGCGCCCGTACCGCTACCTGCTGTCGCCTACGCTGGACCGGCAGCGCTTCGACGCCGACTTCCTCGGCGGCGAGCTGGCCGATCGCGTGCAGGACCTGGGCTCGCCGGCGGCCGGCCTGATCGAACCACTGCTGGCGGCCGACCCGACGTTGGAGACGCTCCGGCTGGCCGAAGCCTGGCAGCCGCCGAGCGCGCCGCAGCGCCTGCATGGAGTCTGGTTCGACCGCGCCGGCAGCGAAGCCCTGTTGGTGATCGAGACCCGCGCCGGCGGATTCGATCCGAACGCCCAGCAACACGCGGTCGATACGATTCGCGCCGCATTCCAGGGCGCGCGCGGCGACAGCGACAGCGAGCTCACGCTGACCGGGCCGGGTGCGTTCTCGGTCGAGATCGGCGGGCGCACCCGGCGCGAGGCCGGCTTCATCGGCACCTTGGACAGCCTGATCTTCGTGCTGATCCTGACCCTGGCCTACCGCAGCTTCAAGGCGCCGTTGCTGGCCGGGCTGCCGTTGGCCAGCGGCGGCCTGGCCGGGCTGGGCGCGGTCGCGCTGGGCTTCGCCGACGGCGTGCACGGAATTACCGTCGCGTTCGGTTTCACCCTGATCGGCGTCGCCCAGGACTACCCGATCCACCTGCTCAGCCACCAGCGCGCGGGGCTGTCGCCGTGGGCGAGCGTGCGTTCGCTGTGGCCGACGCTCGGCACCGGCGTGGCCGCGACCTGCATCGCCTACCTGACCTTCCTGGTGTCCGGCGTGGAGGGGCTGGAGCAGCTGGCGGTGTTCACCATCGTCGGGCTCGGCACGGCCGCGCTGGCGACGCGTTTCGTGCTGCCGGCGCTGATTGATCCGGTCACCCCCGATGAGGTCGGGCGCGACCCCGCCGAGTCGCCGCGGCTCGCGGCCCTGTGGCAATTGCTGGCGCGCTGTCCGCGGATCAGGCCGGCGCTGTACGGCGCCGGCGCGGTGCTGGCGCTGCTCACCGCGCTGCTGATGCCCGGCGAGTTCTGGCAGAACGACCTGTCCCGGCTGACCCCCGTGCCGCCGGGCGCGCTGGCGCGCGACGCGCAACTGCGCGCGGAGCTCGGCGCGCCCGACGTGCGCTACCTGATCGCGCTGGAAGGCGCCGACGTGGAAAGCGTGCTGCAGGATTCCGAAGCCCTGCAGCCGGTGCTGGAGAACCTGCGGGCGGTCGGCCTGATCGGCGGCTTCGACCTTGCCGCGCGCTACCTGCCGAGTGCGGCCTTGCAGCGCGCCCGACAAGCACGGCTGCCCGGGTCGGCCGAGCTGCACCGCGCACTCGATGCGGCAGTCGCCGAAAGCCCGTTCCGCAGCAATGCGTTCGCCGCGTTCACCACCGACGTCGCCCGTGCCAGGGCGGCCGCGCCGCTGACGGTGGACGACCTGCACGGCACCCCGCTGGGGGCGCGCGTCGGCGGACTGCTGCTGCAGCGCGACGGCCGCGCCACCGCGCTGGTGTCGCTGAGCGGGCTGACCGATCCGCCGCTGCTGGCCCGCCTGGTGCAGCAGCACGGGGCGCAGCTGCTCGACCTCAAGGACGCCTCCGAATCGCTGGTCGCCGCCTATCGCGAGCGTGTGTTGTGGTCGCTGGCGCTGGCCTCGCTGCTGCTCGCCGCGACGGTGTGGTTCGCGCTGCGCTCGCCGCGGCGCGTGCTGCGGGTGCTCGCCCCGATGGCGCTGACCACCTTGCTGGTGCTGGCGGTGCTGCGCGGCCTCGGGGTCGAGTTGAACCTGTTTCACCTGGTCGCACTGATCCTGGCGGCCGGGCTGGGGCTTGATTACGCGCTGTTCTTCGACCACGCCGGCGACGACCGCGCGGAGCAGCTGCGCACCCTGCACGCGGTGATCGTGTGCAGCCTGACCACGCTGCTGGTGTTCTCGCTGCTGGCGCTGTCATCGATCCCGGTGCTGCGCGCGATCGGCGGCACGGTCGCGCTCGGGGTGGCGTGCAATTTCGTGCTGGCGGTGCTGATCGCGCGGCGCCCGGCTGACGTGGGAACGCAATGACATCCATGCCACCCATCGCGGCCGCGCTGCAGCGCGACCAGATCGCCGCACTGATCCCGCACCAGGGCGCGATGTGCCTGTGGGACGAAGTGCTCGACTGGAACGCCAGCCGCATCCGCCTGCGCGCGCACCGCCACCGCGATCTTGATCACCCGTTGCGCAGCCGCGACCGGCTGCACGCGGTGCACCTGTGCGAGTACGGCGCGCAGGCGATGGCCGTGCACGGCGGCTTGCGCGCGCGGGCCCCCGGCGGCGTCGCCCGGTCGGGCGTGCTGGTGGCGCTGCGCGGCGTGCAGCTGCACGTCGCGCGGATCGACGATCTCGCCGGCGCACTTGAATGCAGCGCCGAGGCGCTGGTCGAGAGCGACAGCAGCTGGCAGTACGCGTTCCGCATCACCCACGCCGGCACCGCCGTGGCCGAAGGCCGCGCCGCGGTAATGGCCCGGCCGGAATAACCGCGCTCGAAAAGCCACCATGGCCGCCGAGCGGGTTCTATGCGTTTCCCGAGTCCGTAGGCTGGGCTGACAAGCCCAGCATTCTCGCCGCGCAACCACCCCGCGAGCACGCTGGCGCCTGTCCAGCCGCCCCGGAGAGAAGCTGGGTTTGTCAGCCCAGCTATGGACCGCTGCTGACTAGTGCGGCTGCTGCGTTCATGCCGGCCACGCGAGCGTGCAGGTGGTGGTGAGTTCGTCGTGCTCGAACGACACCGCCCAACCGATGCGCGCCGCCAGCCGCTGCACGATCTGCAGGCCCAGACCAAAGCCGCCGGTGTCCAGCGGCGCGCGTGGATTGCGGATGGTCAGCGAGTCGCGCGTGCAGCAAACGCCAATCGCGCCGGCGTCGCCGTGCTGGATCGCGTTGAGCAGCAGATTGGCCAGCACCGTTTCGACCACCTCGCTCGGCCACGGCCAGCGCAGGTCGGGTTCGACCAGCAGTTCGATGCGCTGGTTCTTGACCGCCGCCAGCGGGGCCAGCTCCTCGACCAGTTCGCGCAGGCAATCGGCGGCCTGGGTGTGGCCCTCGGCGGTGGGCACGGCGTCGCTCGACAGCCACAGGATCGCGGTGCTGGCACGCACCAGCCGTTCGACCGCGCGCTGCAGTCGCGCCCACGCGGCCGGGTCGGTGCGCCGGCGCTCGAGCAGTGCCAGGCTGGTGCGCGCGGACTGCAATGGCGTGCGCAGTTCGTGCCCGAGGAATGCCAGGGTCTGCCGCTCGCGTTCCACCGCGGCCAGTTGGTCCTGCCACGCGTGCGCGTGCAGGCGCACGAGATCGCCGAACTCGCGCACCGGCTCGCGCTGCGCCAGCGCATGCAGGTGTTGCGGATCGGGACTGGCGAGCACCGCCTCGACCAAGCCACGTGCGCGCCGCGCCACGCGTCCCACGAACGCACGCGCCAGCGCGTACGCGCACACCAGCAGCAGCAACAACAGCGGCAGCGCGAACGCGAGTCCGCGCGACAGGCCGGCGTTGACGGTGAGTTCGTCGGTCACGTCGTAGATCACCGCAAACGGCGCGCCGGCATCGGCGCGTGCGAGCAGCACGTGCACGTAGCGGCCGTCGTCGCGGCGGAACTCCGCAAGGTGGCCGGTCGCCTTGCCCGCGACCCGCGTGCGGATGTCGTCGGGCAACTGGCGCATCGCCAGCACGCTGAACTGGCTCGGCAATCCGGGCGGCGCGATCGCCGGATCGGCCACACTGGCGGCCACCGTCCGCAGGCGCCGGTCGATGAAACTGTCCTCCAGCACGAACAGCAGCAGCAAGGTGGCAGCGATGAACAGCGCCGACAGGCCCAGGGTGAAGACGACCCACTGGCGCGCCAGGACGTGGCTAAGGCTGTGCTGGCGGTTCATCGTGGTCCCCGGCGGTATCGGCGAGAAAGCGATAGCCGACCCCGCGCACGGTGTCGATCAGCGGCTGGCCGAAGCAGCGGTCCAGCGCCTGGCGCAGATGGTAGACGTGCGTGCGCAGCGGATCGCTGTCGGGCGGCTCGTCGGCCCACAACAGCTCGCACAGTTCGGACTTGCCGACGCTGGCCGGGCTGGCCTGCATCAGCCGTCGCAGGATAGCGAACCCCGCCGGGTGCAACTGCAGCCGGCGCTCGCCGCAACGCAGCAGTTGCCCATGCAGGTCCAGGGTGTAGCCGTCGACGCGCAGCTGCGCGCCGCCCGTGGCCGGGACGTGCGCGGCGATCGCGCGGACCCGCGCCAGCAGTTCCGCCGGTGCGAACGGCTTGATCACGTAGTCCACTGCGCCGACCGCGAACGCATGCAGCTTGTCGTCGAGCTCGCCGCGCGCGGTCAGGAACAGCACCGGCGACTGCAACCCGCACTCGTGCTTGAGCGCGTGGCACAGCGCGAGCCCGTCCTGGTCGGGCAGGTTGATGTCGAGCACGAGCACGTCGAAGCGTTCCGCCAGGACCCGTGCGCGGGCCTGCGCCGCGGTGTAGGCGAAGTCGACCTGCACCGCATGCGCAGCGAGGTAGTCGCCGATGCCCGCGGCGATGTCGACATCGTCCTCCACCAGCAGCAGCTTGAGCGGCGGTGAGCTCGCAAGCATGTGTTTGCATCCGTTGCGCAAGCCGGCGTCGATCGCGCCGGCAAAGTCCACGACATCGTAATGGTCGCTGCCCCGGCCAGCATGCAGCCGGGGCGGCCGACTCACTGCCGCGCGAGGTCCTGCATCCGGTAGGCATCGCCCACGCGCCCCTGTATGGCCGCCACGAACGCATGCATCAGCAGGAGCTTCTTGTCGGCCTGCGGCCATCGCGCCTTCGCCTGCGCGGCGGCGGTCGGCCCCCGCCGGTAGTAGCTGGCCAGCACCTGCACGGCGAGTTCTTCGTGGGTCCGCTCACGCGCCACCGGCACGTGCCCCAGCGTCTGCACCATCGTCTCGGCCACCGACCAGGTCGACCACGGATTCTGTCCGGTGACCAGACGCCCGTCGACCACGGTGGTGTCCAGGTACAGCGGGCCCTCCACGAAACGCGCGCCGACCTGCGTGATCCGGTCCTGCAGCAGGTAGGGGAACAACTCGCGCGCGTTCTTCAGCAGAAACAGCTCCTCGGCATTGCTGAAGCCGGTGATGCGCTTGCCTGCCAGCAGGCGCTGGCCGTCGTCCAGGGTGACGTTGAGCAGTGCCGCAGGCCCGTGGCAGACCGCACCGACCACACCGCCGCGCTGGTACACCGCGCGCACGATGCGCTGGATGTCGGGGTTGCCGGGGAAATCGAACATCGTGCCCTTGCCGCCGACGAAGTACACCGCGGCATACTGCGCAGGGTCGACCTGCGCCAGCGGCAGGGTTCGGGCGAGCTTGTGCTGCGCGACCGGATCGTTGAGAAACGCGTAGTCGGCCGCCACCAGCCCGTCATCGAGCACCATCGGCGGTTTTCCGCCCAGCGGACTCGCGATGTCCACCGCGTACCCATTGGCGAGAAAGACGTAGTACGCGCGCGACAGTTCGGTCAGCTCGAAACCGGCGCGCTTGCCGGTGTCGCCGATGTGCTCGGTGCTGGTGACCACCGCCAGCACCTTGCCGCGCGGCGTCCGCACGCCGTCACGCACGAACGCCAGATCCGCCGGTCGGCTGCGCGGATCGGCCACGGGCTGGCTGTCCAGGTCGAGGCTGCGCACGTAGGCATAGCCGGTAACGGTCAACAACAGCGTCAGGCCCACGACCGCGACCAGGCCCAGCTTGATTCTTCTCCACATGGCGATGCGCTCCCGCGCGGCAACCGATAATCCGGCTGCGCGCACGGTAGGGCGCGAAGGTAAAACCAGGATCAAACGACGGACCAACCCATCCCAGGGCGTGAACCGGCGCGCGCGCCGGCTTCCATGCGCTGCGGCCTGGGCGCAAGATGCGGGCATGTGGTTCCACCACGCCCGCTGGCTGCTACCGGTCCTGCTCGCCGTCGTGGCGCCGCTGAGGGCCGAGCCGGTCACGATCTACCGCTGCACCGACGAGCACGGGCGCCTCACGCTGCGCGACACCCCGTGCCGGGCCGGCCAGCGCCAGCAGACCAGCGAAATGCAGCGTCCGCGCGACCCGCCGCCGCAACCGCCGGCGCCGCCGGTGGCCGCGCCAGCGCCGCC
>NZ_JBJMAW010000019.1:0-45126 GCF_046600735.1 Novilysobacter longmucuonensis | reverse complement strand
TGCGGGCGTGGAGCAGCGCGGGGATTTTCCGACTCGCCATCCATGGCTCGGTCGGAAAACGGCGCACATCCATGTGCGCCGCCCCTTCGGGGTCTGTGGAGGGGCAAGGCGGCTTTATTGGCGTTCACATCAACAGCAACAGTAACGACACGGCAACGGCAACGGCAACGGCAACGGCAACGGCAACGGCAACGGCAACGGCAAATGGTTTGGCATCCGGGGATCCGACGGGTGAACTCGTCAGGATCCGCGCCCTGCGGCGCAGCACACGCCGCGCGGTGCGCGCGATAATGGGGGATGACTTCCACCGATCTGCCGCTCGGCCGCGCCGTCGACTACCCGCGCGAGTACGACCCCTCGCTACTGTTTCCGATTGCGCGCACCCTCGGCCGCCGCGAGATCGGCCTTGACGAGGCGGCGTTGCCATTCGTTGGGGTCGACCGCTGGCATGCCTATGAACTGGGCTGGCTGGATGCACGCGGCAAGCCGCGGGTCGGCACGGCCAGCTTCGAGGTGCCGGCCGACTCGCCCCACCTGGTCGAGTCCAAGTCGCTCAAGCTGTATCTCAACTCGTTCAATGCGACCCGCTTCGACAGCGATGACGAGGTGCTGGCGCGCATCGGCGCCGATCTGTCGCGCGCGGCCGGGGCCGCGGTCGCGGTCAGCTCCGGGCTGCCGCGTCTGGACCCGCACCAGCTCAACGATGCGATCGACGGGCTCGATGTCCGCATCGATCACTACGGCCCGCCGCGCGCCGAGTTCCTCCAGGCCGACAGCGACCAGGTAGTGGAGGAGACCCTGGGCAGCGCGCTGCTGAAGTCGAACTGCCCGGTCACCGGCCAGCCGGACTGGGCCCGCGTGGTGATCGGCTACCGCGGCCCGCGGCTGGATCGCGCCGGTCTGCTGCGCTACCTGGTCTCGTTCCGCGACCACTGCGAGTTCCACGAGCAGTGTGTCGAGCGCATCTTCACCGACCTGCTCGCACGGGCGCGGCCGGCGGCGCTGTCGGTGGAAGCGCGCTACACCCGCCGCGGCGGTCTGGACATCAATCCGTGGCGGGCGACGCCGGGCTGGGCGCGGCCGCAGCCGCGTCGCGACCAGCGGCAGTGATGCCCAGGGCCGAATGTTGGGGTCGCGTTCACACTGGGGCGATCTTCGCTTAACAAGTTCCGTGCCATGTTGACCCCGCAGTCCGCAGTGTCTGCGGCCGGGTCCGGCACCACCCAGGTGATGCCAGAAAACAGGCCACAACCGGCGACCTGCCAACATCTCTCTCCGCCCTCGGGCGGGCCAAGCTGGGCGCGACATCGGTCGCGCCCTTTTTTTGGCGCAACCCCTGGATCGTCCGCAGCCTCTCCGCTCACGCCTCGGCGACGGAGCCGCCGCTAGCGTGAGCCCGGCCGTGGCATCGCTACCTGCGCGCGGCCCATATCGCGGACAACAACAGGCCTCGCATGCGCATTCCGCTCGCTTCGGTCGTGGCGTTGCTGGTCGGAGCCGCCCTGCTCACGGCCCCGTCCGGCCGCGTCCGGGCGCAGGACACGGGCTTTGACCTGGGTGGCGCGGTCCGGCTCAACCATGGCTGGAAGGATTACGATCCGATCGACCCGTCCAAGTCCGACCTTGAACTGGTGCGGGTCGACCTGCAGTGCGCGCGCGGCCGTTTCATCTGCTCGGCGCAGTACCGCTGGTACGACGGTTTTTCCGCGGTCCACCACGCCTGGGTCGGGATCGCGCCGACGCCGGACCAGCAAGTCCGCGTCGGCGTGCTGCAGGCGCCGTTCGGCTTGCTGCCGTACGCCTCGCACAGTTTCTGGTTCGGCTCGGGCTACTACCTCGGGATCGAGGACGACTACGACCTCGGCGTCGCCTGGACCCATGAGTCGGAGGCCTGGCGTGGCGATGTCGCGCTGTTCGCCAGCGACGAGTACGGCACCGGCCGCGAGGACGGGCGCTACTCGTTCGATGTCGCGACCACGCTGCAGCACCCGTTCCGCGAGCGCGAGCGGCTGGTCGGGCGGATCGAGCGCACGATCGAGTCGGATACGTGGACCTGGAGGCTCGGCGGCTCGCTCTCGCTGGGCGAGGTCGAGCGCCGCCCCGACGGGCGGCGCTTCGATCACCATGCCGGCGCGCTGCACCTGGAAGCGGTGCGCGGGCCGCTGGAGCTGGAGGCGCAGTGGGCGCGCTACGACTATGACGTGCCCGGCGCGCGCATCGCGCTGACCGCGTTCCTGTTCCCGTTCGAGATCGCCGCCCGCGCCGACGTACTGACCGCCAACGCCGCCTGGACCTTCGAGCCGGCCGGCTGGTTCGATGCGATCACCTGCTACAACGACTACAGCACCACGCGCGCAAGCGGTCCGGGGCAAGCCGACTCGGTGCAGAACGTCACCGGCTGCAGCTTCGCCAAGGGCGTGATGTTCACCTACGTCGACTGGATCACCGGGCGCAACATGTGGTTCGTCGGCGGCCCCGGCATTGGCCTGGATGCGCCGGAGCGCGACCGCTGGCATTCGCGTCTTAACATCAACGTCGGCTTTTACTTCTGATGAGATGCGCCTGATGCGTTTGCTTCCGAGCCGAGCGCTTCGGGCGTCCTACCAAGTGGAGATCCCATGACCGAGCCAGCCGCCAAGCCGCCGCGCATCCGGATCAACCCGCCGGTGTTCTACACCTCGGTGGTGCTGGTGCTGGCGTTCGTGCTGATCGCGGTGATCTGGCCGGACGCATCGGAGCGCTGGTCCGCCGCGATCCAGGGTTGGGTGGTGGAGACTGCCGGCTGGTTCTACGTGCTCGCGGTGGCGGGCTTCCTGGTGTTCGTGGTGCTGCTGGCGGTGTCCGGCTACGGCCGGATTAAGCTCGGCTCGGACCATAGCGAGCCCGATTACAGCTACACCTCGTGGTTCGCGATGCTGTTCTCGGCCGGCATGGGCATCGGCCTGATGTATTTCGGAGTCGCCGAGCCGCTGATGCACTACACCTCGCCGCCGGTCGGCGACCCCGAGACCGTGGCTGCCGCGCGCCAGGCGATGCGCATCACGATGTTCCACTGGGGCGTGCACGCCTGGGCGATCTACGCGGTGGTGGGCCTGGCGCTGGCGTACTTCTCGTTCCGCCATGGCCTGCCGCTGCTGATCCGCTCGGCGCTGTATCCGCTGATCGGCGAGCGCATCTACGGGCCGATCGGCCATGCGGTCGATACCTTCGCGGTGCTCGGCACGATCTTCGGCGTCGCCACCTCGCTCGGCCTCGGCGTGATCCAGGTCAACTCGGGGCTCAACTACCTGTTCGACCTGCCGGTCGGCATCGGCATGCAGATCGGCCTGATCGCGGTGATCACTGCGATGGCGACGGTGTCGGTGGCGTTCGGGCTGGACGGTGGCATCCGCCGGGTGTCGGAGCTGAACATGGTGCTGGCGGTGGTCCTGCTGCTGTTCGTGCTGGTCACCGGGCCGACCGTGTTCCTGCTGCAGACGCTGGTCCAGAACACCGGCATGTACCTGTCGAACCTGTTCGCGATGACGTTTAATCTCTACGCCTACCAGCCGACCGGCTGGATCGGCGGCTGGACGCTGTTCTACTGGGGCTGGTGGATCGCCTGGTCGCCGTTCGTGGGCATGTTCATCGCGCGTGTCTCGCGCGGGCGCACCATCCGCGAGTTCGTGGTCGGCGTGCTGCTGGTGCCGCTGGGCTTCACCTTCCTGTGGATGACGTTCTTTGGTGACACGGCCATCCACATGGTCTTGATCCAGGGCATCGGCGGGTTGGCCGACGCGGTCGAGGCCGACAGCTCGGTGGCGCTGTTCCGGTTTTTCGAGGAGCTGCCGCTGGCCGGCATCACCTCGCTGCTGGCGACGATCCTGGTGATCACGTTCTTCGTGACCTCATCGGATTCGGGATCGCTGGTGATCGACCTGCTCACCTCCGGCGCCGCGGAGGACTCGCCGCTGTGGCAACGCGTGTTCTGGTCGGTGCTGGAGGGCGTGGTCGCGGCCGCGCTGCTGGTGGCCGGCGGGCTGGGTGCACTGCAGACCGCCTCGATCGCCAGCGCGTTGCCGTTCTCGATCGTGATGGTGGTGATCTGCTGGGGGCTGCTGCGCGCGCTGCGGATCGAGGGCCTGAAGCGCCTGAGCCTGCGCGATGCGCGGGTCGAGCCACGCGGTCCCCACGCGGCACTCGACCTGCAGCGGCGGGTCGCATCGCTGCTGCACCAGCCGCGCCAGGCCGAGGTACTGGGCTACATCCGCGACACCGTGCTGCCGGCGCTGACCGAGGTGGCCGAGGAAATGCGCAAGGGCGGGCTCGACGTCGCCGTGGAGGCTCCGGAGGATGGCCGCGCCTGGCTCGAGGTGCGCCACGGCGAGGAGGTCGACTTCTACTACTCGGTGCGCCCCCGTCCGTACGAGGCGCCCGCGTTCGTGCTGCGCGACACCGGCGCCCGACGCGCCGAGCAGCTCAAGCACTACCGCGCCGAGGTCCACCTGCGCGAGGGCGGGCGTGACTACGACATCATGGGCTGGCGGCGCGAGCACGTGATCAACGACGTGCTCGACCACTACCAGCGGCACCTGCATTTCCTCAATGCGGTGCGCTAACCGGCACGCTGCCCCGGTAGGAGCGCCCCATGGGCGCGATGCTTCTGCTTCGTCCGGACGAAAAGCAATCGCGCCCATGCTCCATACAATCATGGGGCGCTCCTACGGAAACCAGCGACGCCGCGCCCGGCGGACTACCATGCCCCTCCACGACTCCGCCGGCAGACCGCGATGACAGCCCCCGCCTACCTAGACGACGACCAGATCGAAGGCCTCGCGCAGCTGCTCGACCAGCGCGCGGTGCCGTTCAAGGGCTTCAACCTGGAGGCGCTCGATGGCTACCTGTCGGCGCTGGCGGTATCGCCCGATGAAGTGCCGATGTCCGAATGGGAGCCGCCGGTGTGGGGCAAGCCGCCGCGCTGGGACGACGAGGGCGAACGCGCGCGGATCGTGAGCCTGCTGCAGGGCCACCACAACATGGCCAGCGCGCGCGTGCGCCACGGCGATGACGACCTGCCCGACCACCTCGCCCCGTTGCTGTGGCTGCCCGAGGATCCCGAGCAGACACCCGAGCACGAGCAGGAGGACGAACTCGACGTCGGCCGCGACTGGGCGCTGGGGTTCTTCTCGGCGGTGGAGCTGCGCGAGGCCGCCTGGGACCAGTGGCTGGACGACAACGACTGGATCGAGGGGATCTTCTCGCTGCTGGACCAGCTCGCCAGCGGCGAGGTGCTGGCCGAGGACCCGACCGCGCCGGCCACCCCGATCGGCTATCAGGAGCGCCTGGAGATCATCGCCGGCCTGCCCGGGATGCTGGCCGACCTGCACCATCATCGCATCGAGGCCCTAACCCCGCGCGAGCCGATCCGCCGCGCCGACACCCCCGAGCGCAACGCGCCGTGCCCCTGCGGCAGCGGCAAGAAGTACAAGAAGTGCTGCGGGACGTAAGCGGCGCGCACCCCGCACCGTAGGAGCGGCTTCAGCCGCCCGCACATGACGCTTGCGCATGCGGTCATGCGCACACGCTTTGCCCGCGCCGGCGCCAGACGCGACAATGGCCGGCCCTGCGCCCGACCAGCAAGCGAGCCACGCCCCATGTACAGCACCCCGAAGATCATCTACACCCTGACCGATGAAGCGCCGTTGCTGGCGACCCAGTCGCTGCTGCCGATCATCGAGGCGTTCACCGGCGCGGCCGGGATCGCGGTGGAGACGCGCGACATCTCGCTGGCGGCGCGGATCATCGCGCAGTTCCCCGAGTGCCTGACCGAGGAGCAGAAGATCGGCGACCACCTGGGCGAGCTCGGCCAGTTGGCCACCACGCCCGAAGCCAACATCATCAAGCTGCCCAACATCAGCGCCTCGACCCCGCAGCTCAAGGCCGCGATCAGCGAGCTGCAGCAGCAGGGCTACGCCTTGCCGGACTACCCGGACGAGCCGGCCGACGAGCGTCAGCGCGACATCAAGGCACGCTACGGGCGGACCAAGGGCAGCGCAGTGAACCCGGTGCTGCGCGAGGGCAACTCCGATCGCCGCGCGCCGGCCTCGGTCAAGCACTACGCCCGCACCCACCCGCACCGCATGGGCGCCTGGAGCGGCGACAGCCAGTCGCACGTCGCGCACATGGACGGTGGCGACTTCTACGGCAGCGAGCAGTCCGCGCTGATCGAGCGCGCCGGCAGCCTGAAGATCGAGCTGGTCGGCAGCGACGGCAGCCGCACCGTGCTGAAGGAGCAAACGCCGGTCCAGGCCGGCGAGATCGTCGATGCCGCGGTCATGAGTGCCCGCGCGCTGGCGCGGTTCGTCGATGCGCAGATCGACGACGCGCGCGAGCAGGGCGTGCTGTTCTCGCTGCACCTGAAGGCGACCATGATGAAGGTCTCCGACCCGATCATCTTCGGTGTGGTGGTGCGCGAGTTCTACCGCGCGGTGCTGGACAAGCACGCCGCCGCGCTGCAGCAGGTCGGCTTCGATGCGAGCCACGGCATCGGCGACCTGTACGCGCGGATCGGGTCGCTGCCGGCCGATCAGCAGGCCGCGATCAAGGCCGACATCGACGCGCTGTACGCGCAGCGGCCGGCGCTGGCGATGGTCAACTCCGACAAGGGCATCACCAACCTGCACGTGCCGTCTGATGTGATCGTCGACGCCTCGATGCCGGCGATGATCCGCGACTCCGGCAAGATGTGGAATGCCGACGGCGAGCTGCACGACACCAAGGCGGTGATTCCCGACCGCAGCTATGCTGGCGTGTACCAGGCGGTGATCGAGGACTGCAAAAGGCACGGCGCGTTCGACCCGGCCACCATGGGCAGCGTGCCCAACGTCGGGCTGATGGCACAGAAGGCCGAGGAGTACGGATCCCACGACAAGACCTTCCATATCCGCGCCGCCGGCACGGTGCAGGTCCGCGACGAGGCCGGCAACGTGGTGTTTGAGCATGCGGTCGAGCCCGGCGACATCTGGCGCATGTGCCAGACCAGGGACGCGCCGATCCGCGACTGGGTCAAGCTGGCGGTGTCGCGCGCGCGCCTGAGCGGCACCCCGGCGGTGTTCTGGCTCGACCCGCAGCGCGCGCACGATGCGCAGGTGATCGCCAAGGTCGAGCGCTACCTGCAGGACCACGACCTCGCCGGACTCGACATTCGCACGCTGTCGCCGGTCGAGGCGACCCGCTTCTCGCTGGAGCGCATCCGCGCCGGACTGGACACGATCTCGGTGACCGGCAACGTGCTGCGCGACTACCTGACCGACCTGTTCCCGATCATGGAGCTGGGCACCAGCGCCAAGATGCTGTCGGTGGTGCCGCTGATGGCCGGCGGCGGCCTGTTCGAAACCGGCGCCGGCGGTTCGGCGCCCAAGCACGTGCAGCAGTTCGTCGCCGAGGACCACCTGCGCTGGGATTCGCTTGGCGAGTTCCTGGCACTGGCCGCGTCGCTGGAGCACCTGGCCGAGCGTTTCGACCTGCCCGCCGCGCGCGTGCTGGCCGATGCGCTGGACACCGCCAACGGCGCGTTCCTGGACAACAACAAGTCGCCCTCGCGCAAGTGCGGCGAGCTCGACAACCGCGGCAGTCATTTCTACCTGGCGCTGTACTGGGCCCAGGCGCTGGCCGCGCAGGACCGGGATGCCGGCCTGAAACAGCGTTTCACCGCGCTGGCCCGGGCGCTCGAGCACAACGAGACGACCATCGTCGAGGAGCTCAACAGCGTGCAGGGCGAACCGGTCGACATCGGCGGATACTACCGTCCCGATTTTGCGCGGCTCGCGCGGGCGATGCGGCCGAGCGCCACGCTCAATGCCGCGCTGGAGGCCCTGGCCGGGCACTGAGTCCGCGGCCGGCGTCCGAACGACGCGGCGCCTCACCGTAGGCTGGGCTGACATGCCCAGCGCTGCATCCGGTGCGTTGCCCAAGAGCCGCGCGAACGGGCGGCGCTGGGCTTTCCAGCCCAGCCTACCGGCACCCGCTACCGTTACCCGTTACCCGTTACCCGTTACCCGTTACCCGTTACCGGACGTTACGCCCGGCGGGTCTTGATCCGCCCTGCGATGCCTGGCGGCTCAGGCGCAGGCGCCGAGCGCGCAATCGGCAGCGAAGGTGCCGCCGCCGTGCGCGCTGCTCGCGCCGCCGAAGATGCGCCGTGAGGCCAGGCGGTTGCCGAAGCGCGGGCCGTAGGCCTCCTCCTCCTCCAGGCCCAGCCGTGAGACCGGGCGGGTGGTCGCGATCAGCGGCAGTGCCCCGTCGAACAGGCGCTCGACCGGCGCGCGCAAGACCAGCGTCGCGGCCGGGCGTGCCGGCACCGGCGCGGCGTCCGCGGGTTTCGCCGCGGCCGCGCTTGCCACCGACGCAGCGACTGCAAGCGGCACGGCGGCGGCGGGGCTCGTGCGCACCCCGTGGTTTTCGGCGGGATCATCGGCGAGGTCGCGCGGGTTGGTCACGTAGCCGTGCAGGAACAGCAGCTCTTTGTAGATGTTCATGGCTCCTCCGGAGGTGGCGAACCGTCCGAAATGGACGGCTCGTTGAATGAGTCGCAAGATAGACCCGCCGTCAGGCTTGCAAAAGCGACTGTTTTGCAAGACCACCTTGAATTTTTCTCAACTCCAGAGGCGCACGATGAGCCGCCTACCGCTGCACGCCCTGCTCGGTTTCGCCGCCGCCGCACGCAGCGGCAACCTGACCCGCGCGGCCGGGTCGATGCACCTCACGGTCAGCGCGCTGAGCCATCAGATCCGCACGCTGGAGGAGCGCCTGGACCGGCAGCTGTTCGATCGCAGCCCGCGCGGGGTGCGGCTGACCGGCGAAGGCGAACGCCTGCTGGCCAAGGTCGCCCCGCATTTGGATGCGCTCGAATTGGCGCTGCGCCCGTACGGCCCGCGCCGCGATGACGTGCTGACCCTCAGCGTGACCCCCTCGATGGCCTCGGCCTGGCTGGTGCCGCGGCTGGGCGATTTTCTGGCCGCGCACCCGCAGCTGGAAATCAACCTGCAGTCGAGCACCGCGGTGGTCAACTTCGAGCACGCGCACGGCGTCGATGCCGCGCTGCGGATCGGGCGCGGCAACTGGCCCGGGGTGGAGAGCGAGCACCTGTTCGACGAATGGGTCGCACCAATCGCCAGCCCGGCCCTGATCGCGCGCATGGGCGGGATGCCGGGACCGGACGACCTGCACCGCTGGCCGCTGCTCGGCGATCCCGATCCGCACAATCTCTGGGAGCTGTGGTTCGCGCGCCACGGCGGTCAGCCACCGCAGCGCTACGTCGCCTACTTCGACGACTCCGAGGCGCTGCACCGCGGGGCGGCGGCCGGAGTCGGCGTCGCGCTGGGCAAGTTGACCCGGGTGCGCCTGCTGATCGAAAGCGGCCAGCTGGTGGTGCTGACCGACGCGCGCCTGCAGACCGATTACGCGCACTACCTGGTCTATCCGCCACGCTCGGCCGATCACGCCGGGCTGCAGGCGCTGCGCACCTGGCTGCATGGCCAGGCGCGCGACTATGCCGCCGGCGAGCCCGGTGCCAAGCGACGTCGCCGCGCCGGCGCGTCCTGAGCACGCGCGTCCTGAGCAGCCGCGTGCCGTGCATTCCCCCGTCGGGCGCGACCACGTCCTGAACCGGCGCAGCGTGGCGTTACCATCGGCTGCGACCTGTCCGCCAGATCTCCTTCAATCAGAGGAACCGCCATGCTCCGCACTGCCACGCTCCGCAATACCATGCTTCACACCGCCATGTTCGCCGCAGCAGCCCTCGTCCTGGGCGCCTGCGCCGCCACTCCCGACAGCGACACCGCGGTGACCGGCGAGGCCGCAGTCCAGGCACGCCTGGCCGACGCCGTGTCCGGCGCCTGGCGCGATCCCGACAACGTCGCCCGCGACGGCTACCGGCACCCGCGCGAGACGCTCGGGTTCTTCGGCGTCGCCCCCGACCACACCGTGGTCGAGATCACCCCCGGCGGCGGCTGGTACGCCGAGATCCTGGCGCCGTACCTGCGCCAGGACGGCCAGTACGTCGCCGCGGTGGTCGACCCGATGGCGCTGCCCGAAGGCGGCGGGCGCGACTACCAGCAGCGCAGCCGCAGCGGGCTGGAGGCGAAGTTCGCCGCGGCCCCCGCGCAGTACGACCGCGCGCAGGTGGTGGCCTTCGATCCGGCCGCGCCGGTGTTCGGGCCGGACGGTTCGGCCGACGTGGTGCTGACCTTCCGCAACGTGCACAACTGGCGCAGCAACGGGCGGGCCGAGGGCATGTTCGAGGGCTTCTTCGACGTGCTCAGGCCCGGCGGCACGCTCGGCGTGGTCGAGCACCGCGCCGCCGGCAACGTCGCGGCCGACGACCAGTCCGGCTATGTCGGCCAGGACCAGGTGATCGCACTGGCCGAGGCGGCCGGCTTCAACCTGGATGCGCGCAGCGAGATCAACGCCAATCTTCGCGACACCAAAGACCACCCCGATGGCGTGTGGATGCTGCCGCCGGGCAACCGGCACGAGGCGGCCGATGCGGCCAGGTACCAAGCAATCGGTGAGAGCGACCGCATGACCCTGCGCTTCGTCAAACCGCGCGGCTGACCGGCCGCACGCGATGGCGTCCACCGCGCCCTCGCGGCTGCCCTCCGATCCGCGCCTGGTCGCGACGCGCCTGGACCTGGCGCGCGTCACCCGGCGCGGCGTCGCGACGGTGTTGGTGGCAACCCTGTTGCAGTGGGCGTGGCCGTGGCGCAGCAACCTGCTGGTCGCGCTCGGCATGGGCGCCTGCTACGCCTTGGCCGCGGCCGGGGTGTGGCGCGAGAACCGCCGCGTGCCCGGATGCTGATTGCGTTCAACAAGCCGTTCGGCGTGCTGTGCCAGTTCACCGATACCGGGCAGGCGCGGCCGACGCTGGCCGGGTTCGGCCTGCCGCCGCAGGTCTATCCCGCCGGCCGCCTGGATTTCGACAGCGAGGGCCTGTTGCTGCTGACCGACGACGGCGCGCTCGCGCACCGGCTGACCGACCCGCGCCACAAGCAGCCCAAGTGCTACTGGGTGCAGGTCGAAGGCGCGCCGCAAGCCGGCCAGCTCGATGCGCTGCGGCGCGGGCCGGTACTCAAGGACGGCCCGACCCGACCGGCGCAGGTGGAGCACATCGAGGCACCGGCATTGTGGCCGCGTGACCCGCCGGTACGCTTCCGCAAGACCGTACCCGATGCGTGGCTGGCATTGACCATCAGCGAAGGCCGCAACCGCCAGGTGCGGCGCATGACCGCGGCGGTCGGGCTGCCGACACTGCGGCTGGTACGGGTGGCGGTCGGCCCGCATCGGCTGGAGCGACTGCAGCCGGGCCAGTGGCGCGAGCTCTGAGGCGCCTGCACGGGGCGGAGGACCGGGCCGTTCGCCGTTCGCCGTATCGATGCAAGCAAGCACTCGGGCGGGCGCAGGCGCGGCGCAGCGGTCCGCAACCGGCGCAGCCATTGCCGGTACGCGGCCGGAAACGCGTTGGCAGAATGAGCAAGGTCACCCGCTTTAAATGAATCATTCAGCTATTTGAGCGTGGCGGCCGGTTCCGCTGCACACGATTCTGCTACCTTTTTCGCCTGTTCAGGATGCCGAGGGGGCGGTCTTCAACGACCGCGGCCGTAGGCAAGGGAAATGCAGCGCAATGGCCACACCCGCAAGTTCCGGTCGCATCCTCGTCGTCGACGACCAGGCAGCCAACCTGCGGGTGGTCGACAACCTGCTCACGCGCCAGGGTTACGAGGTGATCACCGCCGACCACGGCGAGCACGCGCTGAGCCAGTTCGCGCAGCTGCAGCCCGATTTGGTGCTGCTGGACATGATGATGCCGGGCATGGACGGCTTCGAGGTGCTGGCGGCGATGCGCGCCGGTACCCCGTCGCTGCGGGTGCCGGTGGTGTTCGTGACCGCCGCGCAGGATCGCGAGCTGCTGCTGCGCGCTTTCGATGCCGGAGTGGTCGACTACGTCACCAAACCGTTCCTGCCCGAGGAGCTGCTGGCCCGGGTCAATGCGCACATCGGACTGAAGATGACCCGCGACCGCCTCGAGCGGGTCGCGCGCGAGCGCGAGGAGCTGGTCAACCTGGTCGCGCACGATCTCAAGAACCCGCTGACCAGCGTGCTGTTCGCCAGCGACGTATTGCGCAACGGCGGCTGCAAGCCCGAGCGCGTGCCGCGCTACCTGCAGATGATCCACGAGAGCGCCACCGACGCGCTCGGCTACATCCGCCACTACCTGGAAAGCCAGGCCGACTCCGGCAAGCGCGATCAGCGTGCCTGCGCCGGACTGGATGCGACGCTGCACTGGCTGCTGCGGCGCTACGAGATGCAGTTGGAAGCCTGCGGGATCGCGGTCGAGGTGGTGCGGCCGCCGGCGGAGGCGCAGGTCGCGATCGACGAGCGCGTGCTGCGCCAGGTCAGCGAGAACCTGATCACCAACGCGATCAAGTACGCTCCCGGCAGCGCACTGTCGATCACCGGTCGCGCCGGTGCGCCGGGCTATTGGCAGCTGGTAGTGGCCGACCGCGGCCCGGGCATCGCCCCGAACCTGCGGCGCGAGCTGTTCAAGCCGTTCACCCGGCTGCACCACCGCGACGACGGCATCTCCAGCGGGCTGGGCCTGTCGCTGGCCAAGCAGATCATCGACGATGCCGGCGGCCAGCTGTGGTACGAGGCGCGCAAGCACGGCGGCGCACGGTTCGTGATCGAGTTGCCCGAAGCCACCGTGGAGTGCTGAGGCAGACGCGCGTCGATCCGTCGATCCGGTCGCGCGCGCCTGTACGCTCGCCTGTAGGAGCGGGTTCAGCCGCGATCGTGCTCCATTCGAAGGTGCCGGTTTCGGATCGCGGCTGAAGCCGCTCCTACAGAGGCGCCAGGGAGTCCTACCTCACTCGGCCGATGCGCTCGGCGCCTTCGACGTGGTGCGCGTGCTACGGGCGGGCTTCCTTCGTGCGGCGCCGCCGTTGGCGCGCCGCGCGTCGACGCGTTGCGACTCGCCCTCGATCGAGCCGTTTTCAGCCTGCCGGGCCTTGCGCCGCGCGGCATACCAGAGCAGCCCGGCACCGGCGGCGGTGGCGATCACGATCGCCGGGTTGCGCCGCACCACGCTCGCCGCCACCCGTGCGCCGGACTTCAGTGCGCCCAGCTTGACCCCGGTCTGCAGCCACTGACCGGCGCTCGGCATCGCCTGCTGGAAGTTGTCGCCGACCTTGCCGGCCAGCTCAAGTGCGCGGTCGGACAGGTCCAGCGCGCGCTCCGACAGCGAATCGAACTTGTTCATCGTCAGCAATCCTTCAGGGGAATGACGATCAGTGTCGGCCGGCTGCCGTTGAAGGCGCGTGAGCGCAGGCCGCTTCAGGTGCCACGCGGCTTGGCCCGGTGAGTGGCGGTGGCGGTCCAGGGGTCTTCGGGCCAGGGATGCCTGGGGTAGCGGCCTTTCATCTCCCTCTTCACCTCGGGGTAGGTGCGTTCCCAGAAGCCGCGCAGATCCTGGGTGACCTGCAGCGGGCGGCCGGCCGGCGACAGCAGGTGGAGCATCAGCGGCACCCGACCCTCGGCGATCCGCGGAGTATCGGCCAGGCCGAACAGCTCCTGCAGCTTGACCGCGAGCACCGGCGCCCGCGGCTGGTCCGCGCTGGCATCGAAATCGTATTGGATGGGCCGCTCCAGTCCGGACGGCACCTGGATCCGGCTCGGCGCGAGGGCGTCGATCCGCTGCCGCAGCGGCCACGGCAGGCCCGACTTCAGTGCCTCGCCCAGCTCGGTTTCGCTCAACGCGTCGAGACGGCTTTTCCCGGCGAAAGCGGGTTTGAGCCAATGCTCCAGGGTGTCGAGCAGCGCCGCGTCGGACAGCTCCGGCAGCGCCGCTTGCTCCACCGCGAGTTCGGGCGCCCACTGGCGCAGGCAGCGCACCCGCGCGCGCCATTGCGAGAGGCCCTGGGTCCACGGCAATGCGTCCAGGCCGAGCTGGCGCACCGCGTCGACCAGCGCATCGGCGTAGCGCGCGGTGAGTTCGCCGCCGCTCGGACGCGCCAGCGGTCTGCTCTCCAGCACGATGCGGTCGAAGCGGCGCTCGCGCACCGCGGCGATGCCGCGGATGGCGGCGTCCCAGATCACCCGGTCCTCGCTGACGAAGCGCTGCGGGAAATCGCAGCGCAGGCGCGATTCGTCGACCGGCGCGCCGCGCAGCACGTGCGCATCACGGCGCTGGTCGCGCGACGCGTCGCGCAGCTCGCTGATCACCAGCCACGGCTCGCCATACAACGCGCTGTCGTCGGACAACTTCGCGCTGCGGCCGTTGGCGAGCTGATACCGGTACGGATCGCCGGGGTGCTGACGCGCGATCCGGTCGGGAAACGCATGCGCGAGCAGGTCGCCCAACCGATGCGCCGGCAGGTCGAGCGGCGGCGCAGCATCGATGCGCAGGCGCCGCCGCCATTGGCGCGCCGCCTGGTCGAGCGCGGCCAGCGCCGAACGCGAGGCCTCCGGCGGCGCTCGCCCCTGGCGGAATGCGGTCAGCGCCTGCCAGCGCGCGGCCAGCGCATCGCCGCCGCTGCGGAGAGGATCGCGTGCCTCGATCACCGCGGCGAGATCACAGCCCAGCGCGCGTTCGTCGGCATCGCCCGGCGCCAGCAGCATCGCCGCCAGCCGCGGGTGGGTGCCGAGTGCGAGCATGCGCCGGCCCGATGCGGTGATCGCATCACCATCGAGCGCGCCGAGCCGGCGCAGCAGGTCGCGCGCGGCGGCCAGTGCGCCCGGCGGCGGCGGGTCGACGAAGCGCAGGTTGGCATCGCCCCACGCAGCCAGCTCCAGCGCCAGCCCAGACAGTTCGACCTGGGCGATCTCCGGCCGGCGCTGCGGCTCCAGCCGCTGCGACTGCGGCCACAAGCGGTAGGCGAAACCCTCGGCGACGCGACCGGCGCGGCCGGCGCGCTGGTCGGCCGAGGCCTGCGCGATGGTGACCACGTCGAGCCGGGCGAAGCCGCTGTTGGGATCGAAGCGCGGCTCGCGCGCGAGTCCCGAATCGATCACCACGCGTACCCCGGGCAGGGTCACGCTGGATTCGGCGACGTTGGTCGCCAGTACCACGCGACGCGTGCCTTCGGGGCCGGGTTGCAGCACGCGTGATTGCTGCTCGACCGGGAGCTCGCCGTGCATGGGCAGGATTTCAACTCCCTCTCCCGCCGGGAGAGGGCTCAACTGCGCCAGCGTCTGCTGCGTACGCGCGATCTCGCGCTGCCCCGGCAGGAACACCAGCACGTCGCCGGGGTGCTCAGCCAGCGCGTGCTCGACCGCGCGCCGCACCTGCTGCTCGAGCTTCTCGTCGCGACGTGCGGCAAAGTGTGCGACTGCCACCGGATGGCTGCGCCCGGCGCTGCTCAGCCGCGGCGCGTCGAGGAAATCGGCCAGCCGCTCGCCATCGAGCGTGGCCGACATCAGCACGATGCGCAGGTCCTCGCGCAGGGCCGCCTGCACGTCGAGTGCCAACGCCAGCCCGAGATCGGCGGCCAGGTGGCGCTCGTGGAACTCGTCGAACACGACCGCGCCGACGCCTTCCAGGGTCGGATCGTCCTGGATCATCCGGGTCAGGATGCCCTCGGTGACCACCTCGATCCGGGTCGCCGACGTGACCTTGTGCTCGAAGCGGATGCGGTAGCCGACGGTGCCGCCGACCTGCTCGCCGCGCTGCTGCGCCATGAACTGCGCGGCCGCGCGTGCGGCGACACGGCGCGGTTCCAGCATGATGATCCTGCGCCCGCCCAGCCACGCCGCATCGAGCAGCGCCGGCGGCACCTGGGTGGTCTTGCCCGCGCCCGGCGGCGCTTCCAGCACCAGCCGCGGATGCGCGGCCAGGCTGTCGCGGATCCGCGGCAGCAGTTCGTCGATCGGGAAGGCGGGACGGGTCACCGCGCAAGGATACGGATCGAGGCGTTGCTGTAGGAGCGGCTTTAGCCGCGAACCGCAATCGTCGGCCCGCGTCGGCGCCGATCGCGGCTGAAGCCGCTCCTACAAGTGCTCGCCTAGAATGTCGGCATGCAACTGATCGACATCGGCGCCAATCTCACCCACGACTCGTTCGATCACGACCGCGAC
Source organism: Novilysobacter longmucuonensis (assembly GCF_046600735.1). NCBI lineage: Bacteria > Pseudomonadati > Pseudomonadota > Gammaproteobacteria > Lysobacterales > Lysobacteraceae > Novilysobacter > Novilysobacter longmucuonensis. Next base: position 29,019 of record NZ_JBJMAW010000019.1, on the reverse strand, counting down.
GCGGTGCTGCAGCGTGCGCGCGAGGCCGGCATCGCGCAGCTGGTGGTCACCGGTGCCAGCCGTGAACATTCGCCGCTGGCGTTGCAGCTTGCGCAGCAGCACCCGGGCGAGCTGTTCGCCACCGCCGGGGTGCATCCGCACCACGCCAGCGAATACACCGCCGAGTGCGACGCGCAGATGCGCGCGCTGCACGAACACGCCGAGGTGGTCGCGGTCGGCGAATGCGGATTGGACTACTTCCGCGACTTCTCGCCGCGCCCGGCGCAGCGCCGCGCGTTCGAACTGCAGCTGCAGATCGCGGTCGACACCGCAAAACCACTATTCCTGCACCAGCGTGACGCGCACGACGACTTCATGGCGATGATGCGCCAGTTCGACGGCCAGCTCGGCGCCGCGGTGGTGCACTGCTTCACCGGCAGCCGCGAGGAGCTGTTCGACTACCTCGACCAGGACTGGCACATCGGCATCACCGGTTGGCTGTGCGACGAACGCCGCGGCCTGCACCTGCGCGAGCTGGTGAAGAGCATTCCCGCCAACCGGCTGATGATCGAGACCGATGCGCCCTACCTGCTGCCACGCACGGTCAAACCGCCGCCCTCGCACCGCCGCAACGAACCGATGTACCTGGCGCATATCGTCCAGGAGCTCGCACGCGACCGTGGCGAGGATGTCGCCGTCACCGCCGCCAACAGCGCCGCCACCGCACGCGCGTTTTTCAACCTGCCTGCGAAGCTTGCCAGCGAAACCGCCTGACCACCGACGTCGCGCGCTGCCTCTGTAGGAGCGGCTTCCGCCGCGATCGAATGTTCGTTCGCCGGCGCCGGTTCCACGATCGCGGCTGAAGCCGCTCCTACAACATCGGCGGAGAAGCGGCGCCCTCGAATCAGCTGCGCAGCCCGATCCCGCGCTTGAGCAACCACAGCCCCAGCGCCGCCAGCGCAACGACGAACCCGAGCATCAGTGCATAGGCGATCCACACCGGCACGTCGGACACACCGAGCAGGCCGTAGCGGAACGCGTTGACCATGTAGAACACCGGGTTTGCGTGGGTGGCGGCCTCGGCCCAGCCGGGCAGCAGGGTGACCGAATAGAACACGCCGCCCAGGTAGGTCAGCGGGGTCAGGATGAAGGTCGGCACGATCGCGATATCGTCGAACTTCTTGGCGTACACCGCATTGACGAAGCCGGCCAGGGCGAAGATGGTCGCGCCCAGCAGCACGGTGCTGAGCATGATCAGCGGGTGGCGGATCTGCAGGTTGGTGAACAGCGACGCGATCAGCAGCACGATCACCCCGACTGCCAGGCCGCGGGTCACCGCGCCGACGACGTAGCCGGTCAGGATCACCCAGTTCGGCATCGGACTGACCAACAGCTCCTCGACGTGGCGGCCGAACTTGGCGCCGAAGAACGACGAGCTGATGTTGCCGTAGCTGTTCTGGATGATGCTCATCATCACCAGCCCGGGCACGATGAAATCCATGTAGTCGATGCCCTCCATCTGCCCGATGCGCGAGCCGATCAGGCCGCCGAAGATCAGGAAGTACAGCGTCATCGTGATCGCCGGCGGCACCAGGGTCTGGCCCCAGATGCGCAGCACGCGCATGAGCTCGCGGCGGATGATCGTGCCGAGCGCGGTGAGATTGCGCTGGGAGGTGCTTGGCTCGGTGATGTCGGTGCTGGTGTTCATGCGGCCTGCTCCCGTTGCGCGGCGGCGTCGTCACCGGTCAGCCGCACGAACAGCTCCTCCAGGCGGTTGGACTTGGTCCGCATCGAGCGCACGCAGATGCCGGCTTCGCCGAGCGCGGCGAACACCCGGTTGAGGTCCATCGCGCGCGGCATCTCGATGTCCAGGGTGTGGTCGTCGGTAGCGATCAGCGAGGTGCCCTCGATCGCCGGCAGGCTCGCCGGCAGCTGGCCGGCGATGTCGAACACGAAGCCCTCGATGTCGAGCCGGGCGAGCAGCGCGCGCATGGTGCCGGCGGCGACGATCGCGCCGCGGTCGATGATCGCCAGGTTGCGGCACAGGTGCTCGGCTTCCTCCAGGTAGTGCGTGGTCAGGATGATGGTGGTGCCGGCGGCGTTGATCTCGCGCAGGGTCTGCCACATGCCGCGGCGGATCTCGATGTCGACCCCGGCGGTCGGCTCGTCGAGGATCAGCAGCTGCGGCCGGGTCATCATCGCGCGGGCGATCATCAGCCGGCGCTTCATGCCGCCCGACAGCGTGCGGCTCATCATCTGCGCCTTGTCCCACAGCTGCGCGCGCTTGAGTTCCTCCTCGGCGCGGACGGTGGCCTGCTCGCGCGGCACGCCGTAGAAGCCGGCGTAGTTGACCAAGATGTCGAGCGGCTTCTCGAACATGTTGAAGTTCAGTTCCTGCGGCACCAGCCCGATCATCCGCATCGCCGCGCTGCGGTCGCGGGTCAGGTCGGTGCCGAAGATCGAGACCGAGCCGGCGCTGAGGTTGACCAGCGAGCTGACGATGCCGATCAGGGTCGACTTGCCGGCGCCATTGGGGCCGAGCAGGGCGAAGAAATCGCCGCGGGCGACATCCAGCGAGACGCCCTTGAGCGCCTCGATCCCGCCCTTGCCGGTACCGGTGTCGTAGGTCTTGCGCAGGTCCTGGATGGAAAGGGCCGGCACCGGCGACGCCGGCGCAGCGACCCGGGTCGCTTCAGTGTGCTTCATAGGGGTGTGCCCATCGGTGTGCGATGTGGGGGCAAGGCCGCGGGCGGAGCCGCGCGCCGAATCCCGGTAGTATAGGCGGCTCAGTGGCAGTGCTCCGGCCGCGCGCCGGCCACGCTGCGTTCCAGCACTGTGATCGCGAGGTCGGCGGCAGCGCCACGACCGGTTCGCGGCCTTCTCCGCCCCTGACAAACCCTCCGGCAGACCCGATCCTTGGCTATCCAGCACTTCCCCCTCAAGCTCGTCTCGCGCCGCATGCTGGCGCCCGCCGTCGGCCATTACGTGTTCGTGCGCGACGACGGCCAGCCGCTGGATTTCATCCCCGGCCAGTTCATCCAGGTGCACTTCCACTACGCCGATGGCACCGCGACCAAGCGCAGCTACTCGCTGGCGACCATCCACGACCACGCCATGGCGCCCGGCGAGGAGGTCGAGATCGCGGTCAGCTACGTGCCCGGCGGCGCGGCCACCGCGTTGTTCGAGGGGCTGGAGGCCGGCGGCATCATCGATGCCAGCGGGCCGTTCGGCCGCTTCTGCCTGGCCGCGGCCGACGCCAACCAGCGCTACCTGCTGATCGGCACCGGCACCGGCGTGACCCCGTACCGCGCGATGCTGCCGCAACTGGAAGCGGCGATCGCCGAGCGCGGCATAGAGGTGGTGCTGCTGTTCGGCGCGCGCACCCCGGCCGAGCTGCTGTACGGCGAGGAGTTCCGCGCGTTCGCCGACAAGCATCCGGAGCACTTCCGGTTCGTGCCGTGCTTCTCGCGCGAGCTGCCCGAGGACCCACATCCGGACACACGTCATGGCTACGTGCAGCAGTTCCTCGCTGAATTCACGCCCAGCGCTGGACGCGACATCGCCTATCTGTGCGGCAATCCCAACATGGTTGACGCCTGCTTCGAGGCGCTCAAGGACTGCGGCCTGGAGGTCAAGCAGATCCGCCGCGAGAAATACGTCAGCAGCAAGTAGCGACGCGGCAATCCACCGGAATGTTCGAACCGGAGTGCCGAGCTCGCCCGGCACACTTGCCGCGGCTCACCGACGACGCTGATCGCAGCGGCAACATGTCGCTGCATCCGTCCGCCGCGCATGACCCTTGCCACATTGGTTGCCGCAGTCCGGTCTGTCATCCTTGCCGCATCCAATCTTGGACACGAAAGGGAATCCGTGCGCACCCCGACACCCCATCCAGCCTCCGCGCTTGGCGCGCTGGCGGCAGTCTTGCTGCTGGCCGCCTGCACGCCCGCCAGCAGCGCCGATGAGCCCGCGTCCGGGACCCGCCAGTTCGGCGCAATTGCATTCGAACCTTGTTCGCTGAGCGGCGCCGGCGGCGGGCCGAGCACCGCTGCGCAATGCGCCAGTTTCGAAGTCGCCGAGGATCGCGCGCAGCCGGACGGCCGCCGGATCGCGCTCGACATCGCCTGGCTGCCGGCCGGTACCCAGGGCGGGGACACCGGTGATCCGGTGTTCTTCCTCGCCGGCGGGCCCGGGCAGGCCGCGACCGAACATGCGGCCACGGTCAACCTGGCCCTGCGCGAAGTACGCAAGCAACGCGACATCATCCTGATCGACCAGCGCGGCACCGGTGGCTCCAACCCGCTGGATTGCCGCGACGCCACCGGCGAGCCGCTGCCGATGGAGGAGGTCGACCCGACCAGCCTGACGGCACTGACCGACTACGCGCGCCAGTGCGCGGCATCGCTGCAGGGCCGTGCCGATTCGCGGCACTACACCACCACCGACGCGGTTGCCGATCTGGATGCGGTGCGCAGCGCGCTCGGCGTGGCGCAGGTCAACCTGGTCGGTGGGTCCTACGGCACGCGCGTCGCCCAGCAGTACGCGGCGACATATCCGCAGCACACCCGCACCGTGGTGCTCGACGGCGTGGTGCCGAACGACCTGGTGGTCGGCGGTGAGTTCGCCCACACCTTCGAGGATGCGCTCGCGCTGCAGTCGGCCCAGTGCCAGCAGTTGCCGGCGTGCCGGGCGCGGTTCGAGACCGACCTGCGCGCGCAGCTGCGCCAGGTCATGGACACGCTGGAGACGACGCCGGTCGAGGTCGACTACCGCGATCCCGGCACCGGCGAGGCCCGGCGCGACACCGTCACCGCCGACACCCTGACCACGCTGGCGTTCGTGTTCTCCTACGCGCCGCAGACCGCCGCGCTGCTGCCGCTGGTGATCGACGAAGCCGCGCAGGGCCGCTATGCACCCCTGATGGCGCTGACCCGGATGGCCACTGCGAACGTCAGCGATCAGATGACCCGCGGCATGCAGTGGTCGGTGCTGTGCGCCGAGGACGCCGACCGCCTGCAGGCCGATGCACATGCCGCCGGCACCGTGCTCGGCGCCGAGCTGGCGCGGATGTTCTTTGCGCCGTGCGCGGTGTGGCCGGCCGGCGAACGCCCGGCCGGCTTCGATGCGCCGTTCGAGTCGGAGTTGCCGGTGTTGCTGCTGTCGGGTGAACTCGACCCGGTCACGCCGCCGCGCTACGGCGAGCGCGTCGCCGCCGACCTGCCCAACGGCCGCCACCTGGTGCTGCGGGGCCAGGGCCACGGCGCGATGACGCTGGGCTGCGTGCCCAAGCTGCTCGCCCAGTTCATCGAATCGACCGACGCCGGCGCGCTCGATGACGGCTGCCTGGAGTCACTGAGCTACGTGCCGCCGTTCACCAGCTTCAACGGGTGGGAGCCTTGAGGCGGTCAACGGTGAATGGTGAACGGCAAACAGGTCGCTCGCGACGGTCGGGTGGCCCACCCGGTTGCTGCGCCATCCGAGTCTCGCAGCGCCCACTTTCCTGTTCACCACTCCCTATTTTTCGGTTGACCGCACGATGATTATCGCCAACCACCTGCACAAGGCGTTCAAGACCAAGACCGGCATGGTCAAGGCGGTCGATGGGGTCGATTTCGAAGCGCCCGATGGCCGCATCACCGGCCTGCTCGGGCCCAACGGCGCCGGCAAGACCACCACGCTGCGCATGCTGTACACGCTGATGAAGCCCGACAGCGGCTCGGTGCGGGTCGATGGCATCGATGCCGCGCACGATCCAGCCGCGGTGCGGCGCGCGCTTGGCGTGCTGCCGGACGCGCGCGGCGTCTACAAGCGGCTGACCGCGCGCGAGAACATCGCCTACTTCGGCGAGCTGCACGGCATGTCGAAATCGGCCATCGCGCAGCGCACCAAGGCCTTGTCGGATGCGCTGGACATGGGCGAGATCCTCGACCGGCAGACCGAAGGGTTCTCCCAAGGCCAGCGCACCAAGACCGCGATCGCCCGGGCACTGGTGCACGACCCGAAGAACGTGATCCTCGACGAGCCGACCAACGGCCTGGACGTGATGACCACCCGCGCGATGCGCGCCTTCCTGCTGCAGCTGCGCGGCGAAGGCCGCTGCGTGATCTTCTCCAGCCACATCATGCAGGAGGTCGCGGCGCTGTGTGACCGGATCGTCATCATCGCCAAGGGGCAGGTGGTGGCTGCCGGCAGCGCCGAGGAGCTGCGCGCGCAGTTCGGCGAGGCAAACCTGGAGGACGCCTTCGTCAAGGCGATCGGTTCCGAGGAGGGCCTGCACGCATGAGGACCGCGATCGTTTCCTCGATGCTGGCGGTGATGCGCAAGGAGCTGCGCGACATCTCGCGCGACCGGCTCACCCTGGCGCTGGTGCTGCTGATGGGCCCGCTGCTGTATCCGGTGTTGATGCTCGGCATGGGCGCGCTTGCCGAGAACCGCGCCAAGACCCAGCTCGATGTGGTGCTGGAGGTGCCGGTGGTCGGCGTTGAACATGCGCCCAACCTGGTCGCCTTCCTGGCCACCCACGGCATCGAGGCGATCGCGCCGCCGGATGAGCTGGATTCGGCGATCGCCGCCCAGGACGTCGATGTCGCGCTGGAGATCGACCCGGAATTCGGTGCCGACTGGCACGCCGGCCGCCCGGCAACGGTGCTGGTGGTGCACGACAGCACCCGGCGCAATGCGGAGATCCCGGTCAGGCGCGTGCGCACCGCACTGGAAGGTTACGGCCAGCAGGTCGGCATGCTGCGACTGATGGCGCGCGGCATCGACCCGGCGGTGACGCGCCCGGTGAGCTTGGGCACGCGCGACCTCGCCACCGTCGAGGCCAAGCGCGGCATGCTGCTGTCCTTCATCCTGCCGTACCTGTTGATCCTGACCTCGTTCCTCGGCGGCGCGTACCTGATCCTCGATGCCACCGCCGGCGAGCGCGAGCGCCAGTCGCTGGAGCCGCTGCTGGCGACCCCGGCCACGCGCGGCTCGATCGTCAGCGGCAAGATCGCCGCGGCCTGCTCGGTTGGCCTGCTGTCGCTGCTGCTGACCCTGCTCGCGTTCAAGCTCAGCGCGCAGCTGGCGCCGGGGCTCGGCGAAATGCTCGACGTCAGCTTCCTGGCAATCGGCAAGATGCTGCTGATCCTGGTGCCGATGCTGTTCATCGGCACCGCATTGCTGACCCTGCTGGCGGCCTCGGCCAAGAGCATGAAGGAGGCGCAGAGCCACATGACCTGGCTGATGCTGCTGCCGATGGTGCCGACCTTCGTGCTGATGGTGAACCCGATCAAGAGCCAGCTGTGGCAGTTCACCGTGCCGTTCCTCGCGCAGAACCAGCTGCTGCTCAAGGTGATCCGCGGCGAGGCTATCGACTTGCCGGTATGGGCGGTCTACCTCGCCGCCGGCTTCGGGCTGGCCGCGGTCCTGTGGTTCGCCGCGGTGCGCCGCTACCACCAGGAGAAGCTGGCGATCTCGGGCTGAGCGTCCGCGGCGATCCCGGCAGTCGGGGGCGTGGAAAAGAAGAAGCCCGGCAAAAGCCGGGCTTCCTGCTACTGGCCGGAGCCATCCCGGCGCGTTGCTACTGACCGGGGTTGAACGCGATCGTACGGCGGGTGGTGACCGGCGCCGGCAGTGGCTGGAAGCGCCAGTCGCGCACCGCACTGACCGCTTCGCGGTCGAACACCCGCGCTGGCGTGGCCCGCACCACCCGTGCCGACGTCACCGAGCCGTCGGTGCCGACGGTGAACTCTACCTGCACTTCGCCCGCCTGCGCCGCACGCAAGGCTTCGCGCGGGTAACGCGGCGCCGGGGTGGAGAGCGCCCGCAAATCGGCGGCGCTGGCGGTGGCCGGTGCCGCGGCCTGCTGCGCGGCACGCCGCGCAGCAGTGGCTTCGGCCGCCTCCGCGGCGGCCTGCTGCTCGGCCGCCAACTGATCCGCCGCTTCCTGCTCGGCGGCATCGCGCGCTTCCTGCGCGGCCAGCTCACGTGCGGCTTCGCGTTGCTGCTGTTGCTGCTGGGCCAGGCGCTCGCGCTCCAGCTCGGCCTGACGCTCGGCCTGCTGCTCGGCGCTGGCCGCTTCCTGCTCGGCCCGTTCGGCCACCGCCACGCTGCGGGTCTCGATGCTCGCCTGCAGGCGCACCAGTGCCGGATGTTGCGGCGCCATCCGCTGCAGCAGCCCGGCCAGGCGCCTGGCTTCATCGAAGTCCTCGCGCTGCACGCTCTGTTCGGTCGCAATCACCGTCATCGGCAGCAGATCGGTCAGCGCGCTGGAGACGCCGGCGTCGGCCGGAGCCTTCTCGCGCAGCGCCAGGTAGTACTCGACCGCGTTGTCATCGGCCGGGGCGTACAGGCGATTCTCGCTGTAGGCCGTGCGCGCGGCCTCGCGCAGCTCCTCGACGCTCATCGCCGCGGTGCGGGCGGGCGCGGCCGGCGCGGCGGTTGCCGCGGGTGCGCCGCTGGTGGCGGGCGCGACGGCCGCATCCGGCGCGGCGGAATCGTCGCTACAGGCCGCCAGCGCCAGGCCCAGGGCCAGCAGCAGCGACATTTTCGATACGGTGGACAGCCGGCGCGATCGCCGGGCTTGCGGATTTTGGACGGTCATTGGCAAAGCTCCCCTGAAGTACGCCGTCTGGGCGCACGGGCACTAGGACGCTCCAGCGCGGCGCTTTTGTCAAGTTCTACTGGCTGAATCCGGGGCACTCGGCAAGCGCGGGAGGCCGCGGTCGGCGGCGCCGCAGGCGGTCACTTGCCGATGCAGAAGCTCGAGAAAATGCTGCCGAGCAGATCGTCGGCGCGGACCCGGCCGGTGATCTCGCCGAGCGCGTCATGGGCCTGGCGCAGGGCCTCGGCGGCCAGCTCGAGCGCTTCGTGGTCGAGCTGCAGACGCGCCTGGGCCAGCTCGTCGACCACCCGGTGCAGGGCCTCGACATGCCGCGCCCGCGCGGTGAACTCACCCCCGCCGGCTTCGGCATCCTCGCCGTGCGCCAGCTGCCGCAGTCGCGCGTGCAGCGCGTCCAGGCCGACCCCGTGCAGCGCCGACAGGTACAGAGCGTCGCCTGGCTGTGCATTCGGCGCGCCGCCGGGCAGCAGGTCGGCCTTGTTGTACAGCCACAGCCGCTGCCCGACCCCGCTGATGGCCTCGGCCACCGCCGCACGCCCGGCGTCGGGATCGCGCGCGTCGAGCACCACGATCGCCAGGTCGGCGCGCTCGAGTTCGCCGCGCGCGCGGCGCATCCCTTCGCGCTCGATGCTGTCGCCGCCCTGGCGCAACCCCGCGGTATCGACCAGGGTCAGCTCGACGCCGTCGATGCGCACCACCTCGTGCAACAGGTCGCGGGTGGTGCCGGCGATGTCGGTGACGATCGCGCGCTCGCTGCCGGCCAGCGCGTTGAGCAGCGAACTCTTGCCGGCATTGGGCGGCCCGACGATCACCGCGTGCAGGCCGTCGCGCAGGCGTCGGCCTCGTTCGGCCGCCGCGAGCAGCGCCTGCAGCGCCTGCGCGAGCGCATCGAAGCGCACGCGCAGGGCGGCCCCGCCGAGCGTATCGAGCGACTCGTCGGCGAAATCGATCGCGGCCTCGACGTGCACGCGGATTGCGAGCAGGTCCTCGGCGAGTGCCTCGATGCGACGCGAGAATTCGCCGTCGAGGGCGCGACGGGCGGCACGGGCGGCGCGCGCGTCGCTTGCGGCGATCAGGTCGGCGACCGCCTCGGCCTGCGCCAGGTCGAGCCGGCCTTCCAGGAACGCGCGCTCGCTGAACTCGCCGGGACGCGCGCGGCGTGCGCCCAGCGCGCAGCAGCGTGTCAGCAACTCCTGCAATAGCGCCGGGCTGCCATGCGCCTGCAGCTCGACCACGTCCTCGCCGGTGTAACTGGCCGGCGCGGCGAAGTACAGCGCGATGCCGTCATCGAGCGTGGCGCCGTGCTCGTCGCGAAAACGCACGTGATGCGCATGGCGCGGCGTCAGCGCGCGGCCGCTGACCGCCTCGCCGACCGGCTGGGCGTCAGGACCCGACAGCCGCACGATGCCGACCCCACCGGCGCCGGGCGCGGTGGCGATCGCGGCGATGGTGTCGCGGTCGGCTGGGTTCATGTCGTCATGGTGGCAGAAGGCCTTCCCGGCGCGGGGCGCGGGGCGCGGGGCTCGGGACTCGGGACTCGGGATTCGGGACTCGGGACTCGGGACTCGGGAAAAGCGTAGAGCGGTCCGCAAAAGGCGCAAAAGGCGCAAAAGTTCTCAGGGCAATTGCCCTGGTCTTCTTTGCGATTTTTGCGTCCTTTGCAAACCCGCTCCTGACTTTCCGAGTCCCGAGTCCCGAGTCCCGAATCCCGAATCCCGAATCCCGAATCCCGAATCCCGAGGAAGGCTACGCCTTGGCCGGCGCCTCGGCGTACTTCTTGGTCATGTACCACTGCTGCAGCAGGCCGATGCCGGCGTTGGTCACCCAGTACAGCACCAGGCCGGCCGGGAAGAACGCGAACATCACGCCGAACACCAGCGGCATGAACTGCATCATCTTCTGCTGCATCGGGTCCATGCCCGACATCGGACTGAGTTTCTGGGTCGCCCACATCACCGCCATGTTCAGCGCCGGCAGCACGAAGAACGGATCGCGCGCGGTCAGGTCGTCGATCCACAGGACCCACGGCGCATGGCGCAGCTCGACTGATTCCAACAGCACCCAATACAGCGCCAGGAACACCGGCATCTGCAGCAGCAGCGGCAGGCAGCCACCGACCGGGTTGATCTTCTCCTTCTTGTACAACTCCATCATCGCCTGCTGGAACTTCTGGCGATCGTCGCCGTGGCGCTCCTTGAGCTGGGCGATGCGCGGCTGGAACTTGCGCATCTTCGCCATCGACTTGTACTGCGCGGCCGACAGCGGATACATCGCCAGCTTGATCACGACCACCAGTCCGATGATCGCCCAGCCCCAGTTTCCGACCAGGTCGTGGATGAACGACAGCAGCCAGAACAGCCAGCTGCCCAGCGTGGCCAGAATGCTGAAGCGGCTGAAGTCGACCGCGCGGTCCAGGCCGGGCACGCCCTGCGCCTGGATCTGCCGGACCAGCTTCGGCCCCACCCACAGCCGTGCCTCGGTGGCGGCGCGGCTGCCCGGGGCGACGTTCAGCCCCGGACCGATCTCGCGGATCAGGTACTGGGTGCCACCGGTGCCGGTCGGGGTCGCCAGAGCGAAGGTGCTGGTGTCCTCGGCGCTGGGGATCCACGCGGCGAAGAAGTGGTGCTGCAACATCGCGATCCAGCCGCCTTCGACCTGCCGGTTGAGCGCGCCGTCGTCGACGAAATCATCGAACGCGCGTTTTTCGTATTTCTCGGCAGGGCTGTACCACGCCGCCCCCTGGAAACTGTACTGCTCGGCGTTCATCGGGCCGCTGCTGGTGAGCGCGCGCGGCACGCGGCTGAGCTGGCGGTAGACGAAACCCTGCCACGGCGCATCGCCGGCATTGATGACCTCATCGCGCACAGTCACCGCGTATTCGCCGCGCTGGAAGGTGTAGCTGCGGCGGATGCTCACGCCGTCCGGTCCGGTCCAGACGAATGGCACCACCACCGCGTCCTGACCGGGGCGGAGGGTGAACTGGCGGACGTCGCCTTCCAGCACGAAGCCCTGCTCGTGGGTCGGGGCCGGATTGGCGCTGCTGGTCCAACCGCTCTGGGCGACGAAATAGTTGGCTGGATCGCGGGCGAACAACCGTACCGGTGCGCTGCCGGCCTCAGCCTCGGATGGATACCCGATCAAGTCGGCCTGGCGTAGTTCGCCGCCGTCCATGACCACGCTGAGCACGTCGGTGTCGACCGTGACGGCCGGAGTCGCCGCGACATCGGGCGCGGATCCAGCGGCGGCATCGGCCGGAGGCACGGCAAGGTCCGGCAGCGCTGCCGGTGCATCGGGCACGGTGGGCGTGTTGCCGCTGGCGGCGTTGGGGACGGTACTGTTGGCGACCTCGTTGGTGACGGCTGTCGTGGTCGGCGGCGGAGCGGTCTGATCTTTGTCCCACTCCATCCACAGCAGGGTCGCCACCATCAGCCAGGCGAAGATCAGGAAGACACGGGTCTGGTTCATGGGCGGCAGGTCACGCGTGGATGTTCATGGGCAGCAGCGACTCAGCCGGGACGCAGGTCCGGCGCGGGGTCGGTAGCAGGGGGAGCGGCCGGCATTGTGCCGTCCGGGGAAGACACCGGCAACGCGCCGGCACGCTGCAGCAGCCGCAGCAGGGCCTCGCGCAACTGCACACCATTGCATTGCGAAGCACCGGGACGGGCGACCACGACGTAGTCACCGGCGGCCAGACCGGCGCGCTGATGGCGGAACAGGTCGCGCAGCACGCGCTTGATCCGGTTGCGGCCGACCGCATGCGGGTCGACCTTGCGCGAAACCGCCAGACCGAGCCGGGCCTCGCCCTCGGCGGGCAGGTCGTCGCGAGCCTGGAAATGCAAAGCAAGCACGGGCAGCGCCACGCGCCGGCCATGCTTGAAGATACGGTCGAAGTCGGAACGCGCGCGCACCCGCGCGGTGCGCGGGAAGCGGGTCGAAGTCATCGGACACGAACGGCCACGCGGGGCGGCCGTGGCAAGGCAGTCGACGCGCTTAGGCGCAGAGACGCTTGCGACCCTTGGCGCGGCGGCGCGCCAGAATCTTGCGGCCGTCGGCCGTCGCCATGCGGGCACGGAAGCCGTGGTCGCGCTTGCGCTTGAGGTTGCTGGGCTGGTAAGTGCGCTTGGTGGCCATGATGCGGCTCTGCGTTGACGGCGAATAAGACCGGCAAGTCTAGCGGCGCGGCGGTCGCGGGGTCAACTGCCGCGGGCTCTGACTTGCCGCACCCGGACTACGGGACTCGGACTCGGGACTCGGGACTCGGGACTCGGGACTCGGAAGAGCATGGTCGGCCAAGAGTCGAGATGGCGTTCGGTTCCGCGGTTGCTTATTTCAGATCAGCTACTGAACGGCCCAGGCCAAGGCGAAGCGAAGGCGCGACCACAATCAAGTGCATACCAGCGACTGCTGGTGTGACGGTTTCGAAGAAACCGCCCGAGTCCCGAGTCCCGAGTCCCGACTTGCAACTTTCCAGCCGCACCATCTGTTGCCTGTTCCTGCCCCCGCGCCGGTGCTAGTCTGGCCGACCCGTCGCCGGCCTGCGGCGCGATGCCCCGGCGTCGCGCTTGGAGCCGCTTCGCCATCAAGAACCCGCGCACAACATCTATGGACGTCTGGCCCCGCTGCCTCGAACGCCTCGAAGCCGAATTCCCGGCCGAGGACGTCCACACCTGGCTCAAGCCGCTGCAGGCCCTGCGGCGCCATGACGGCACCGTGCTCTACGCGCCCAACGCTTTCGTGGTCGAACACGTGCGCGAGCGCTACTTGGCGCGTATCCGCGAGTTGCTGGCGCACTTTTCCGGCAGCGGCGAGGTGAGCCTCGAGGTCGGTTCGCTGCCACGCGCCGCCGCGCCGCGCCTGGCCGAACCGGCCTCGGCGCCCCGCGCGGCCGCCACCTTGGCGATCGAGACTTTCAACGGCCATCTCGACAGCCACTACACCTTCGAAAATTTCGTGGAAGGCCGCAGCAACCAGCTCGGCCGCGCCGCGGCCGGACAGGCCGCGCTGAAGCCCGGCGACCGCGCCCACAATCCCCTGCTGCTCTACGGCGGCACCGGGCTGGGCAAGACCCACCTGATGTTCGCCGCCGGCAACGCCATGCGCGCGGCCAATCCCGGCACCCGGGTGATGTACCTGCGCAGCGAGCAGTTCTTCAGCGCGATGATGAAGGCCCTGCAGGAAAAGGCGATGGACGGCTTCAAGCGCCAGTTCCAGCAGGTCGACGCGCTGCTGATCGACGACATCCAGTTCTTCGCCGGCAAGGACCGCACGCAGGAGGAGTTCTTCCACACCTTCAATGCGCTGTTCGACGGCAAGCAACAGATCATCCTGACCTGCGATCGCTACCCGCGAGAGGTCGAGGGGCTGGAGCCCCGGCTGAAGTCGCGCCTGGCCTGGGGCCTGAGCGTGGCGATCGAGCCGCCGGACTTCGAAACCCGCGCGCAGATCGTGCTGTCCAAGGCCAAGGAGCGCGGCACCCTGATTCCCGAGGAAGTTGCGTTCCTGCTGGCCAAGAAGATGCGCTCCAACGTGCGCGACCTGGAAGGTGCGCTCAACACGCTGGCCGCCCGCGCCAACTTCACCGGACGCGCGATCACGCCCGAGTTCGCCCAGGAAACCCTGCGCGACCTGTTGCGCGCGCAGCAGCAGTCCATTGGCATCCCCAACATCCAGAAGACCGTGGCAGACTACTATGGCCTTCAGATCAAGGACTTGTTGTCGAAACGGCGGACTCGCTCGCTCGCCCGGCCGCGCCAGATGGCCATGGCGCTGACCAAGGAGCTGACCGAGCACAGCCTGCCGGAGATCGGCGACGCGTTCGCCGGGCGCGACCACACCACCGTGCTGCACGCCTGCCGGCAGATCCGCACGTTGATGGAGACCGACGGCAAGCTGCGCGAGGACTGGGACAAGCTGATCCGCAAGCTCAGCGAGTGAGATCGGCGGGAAGTGGCAAGTTGGTGTATGAAGTGCCTGCAAGTTGTGGATAAAGTGCAGGACCACTGCACCGCCCAAAGTTGTCCACAGGTTGTCATGGCGCTTCAGGGGTGGTTTTACCGGGGTTCATAATCGGGATTTACCTTTTTATATCAATCGGTTGGATGAGTTCTCCCGCGGTTTCGGTGACACCATCACCACCAGGCTTTTGATTTATCCAATCTTTCGTACTGGAGCTCCGGCCCCAGTCATCATGGGGAAAAGGGGTCCACATGCGTTTCAGCCTGCAGCGCGAAATCTTCCTGAAACCGTTGGCGCAAGTGGTCAACGTGGTCGAACGCCGGCAGACCTTGCCGGTCCTGGCCAACCTGCTGGTGCAGGTCCGCGACGGCCAGCTCTCGCTGACCGGTACCGACCTGGAGGTCGAGATGGTCTCGCGGGTCATGGTCGAGGACGCCGAGGACGGCGAGATCACGATTCCGGCGCGCAAGCTGTTCGAGATCGTCCGCGCCCTGCCCGACGGCAGCAAGATCACCGTGTCGCAGGCAGGCGAAAAGGTGGCGGTCCAGGCCGGCCGTTCGCGCTTCACCCTGGCGAGTCTGCCGGCCAATGACTTCCCCTCCATCGACGAGGTCGAAGCGACCGAACGCGTGCGCGTGCCGGAGGCTTCGCTCAAGGAGCTGATCGAGCGCACCGCGTTTGCGATGGCCCAGCAGGACGTGCGCTATTACCTCAACGGCCTGCTGTTCGACCTGCGCGAGGACAGCCTGCGTTGCGTTGCCACCGACGGCCATCGCCTCGCCCTGTGCGAGGCCGAGTACGAGGGCAGTGCCCAGACCAAACGGCAGATCATCGTGCCGCGCAAGGGCGTGACCGAGTTGCAGCGCCTGCTGGAGGGCGGCGACCGCGAAATCGAGATCGAGATGGGCCGCGGCCACATCCGGGTCAAGCGCGACGATGTCACCTTCACCAGCAAGTTGATTGACGGGCGCTTCCCGGACTATGAGGCGGTGATACCGATCGGCGCGGACAAGGAAGTGCTGATCGACCGCGAGGTCCTGCGTGCATCGCTGCAGCGTGCGGCGATCCTGTCCAACGAGAAGTACCGCGGGGTCCGGATCGAGGTGTCACCGGGTCAGCTCAAGATCAGCGCGCACAACCCCGAGCAGGAAGAGGCGCAGGAAGAGGTCGAGGCCGAGACCAAGGTCGACGATCTGGCCGTGGGGTTCAACGTCAATTACCTGCTCGATGCCCTCAGCGCGCTGCGCGACGAGCAGGTGGTACTGGCCCTGCGCGATGCCAACTCCTCGGCGCTGCTGCGCGAAGCGGCCAACGACAAGTGCCGGCACGTGGTGATGCCGTTGCGACTCTGAGTGGCGGCTCGTGCGCCGCTAATGTTCCACGTGGAACGCACTTCCAGTATTCGCGCCCGGCTCGTCCGGGCGCTTTCTTTTGCGCTCATTGATATTTGAACCATGCAGGTCACCCGGCTCGACATCCGCGGTTTGCGCCGCTTCGACGAAGTCAGCTTCGCGCCCTCCCCCGGACTCAATCTGATCACCGGCGAGAACGGCGCGGGCAAGACCAGCGTGCTGGAAGCGCTTCACCTGATGGGGTACGGCCGCAGCTTCCGGGGCCGGGTCCGCGATGGCGTGATCAAGGCGGGAGCCCCTGCCGTGGAGGTGTTCCTCGAATGGCGCAGCGGAACTCGATCCCTGGCCCCAGCCGGCACGGAGCCTGAGATTACCGGCGGGCCTGCCGCGCGCCTGCACAAGGCCGGGCTCCGACACAGCGGGGACGCTTGGCAGGGACGGCTCGACGGGGCTGCGGTAGCGCACCTGGGTGAACTGTGCGCGGCGCTGGCGGTGGTGACGTTTGAGCCTGGCAGCCATGCCCTGATCACCGGCGGCGCCGAGAACCGCCGGCGCTACCTCGATTGGGGCCTGTTCCACGTGGAACACGAGTTCCTGCCCCAGTGGCGCCGCTATGCCCGGGCGCTCAAACAACGCAACGCGCTGCTGAAGACGCGGCGCCCTGACGCGCAGCTCGATGCCTGGGAACACGAGCTTGCCGAGGCGGGCGAGCCGTTGAGCCGCCGGCGCCAGTTGTATCTGGATGCGTTGCAGCCGCACTTCGCCACCGTGCTGGCCGAGTTGACCCCACAACTGGCCGACACCCGGCTGGAATACCACCCGGGGTGGAGGCGTGAGAATTATTCGCTGGCCGATGCGCTGCTGCTGGCGCGCGACCGGGATCTGGCTGCGGGTTTCACTTCGGTGGGCCCGCACCGGGCCGACTGGCGCCTGGTGCTTTCGGCCCTGCCGGGGCGGGAGGCGTTGTCGCGCGGGCAAGCCAAGCTGACCGCGCTCGCCGCCATTCTGGGCCAGGCCTCGCATCATGCCGGGACCGCAGGCGACTGGCCGGTTATCGCATTGGACGACCTCGGCTCCGAACTGGATCGCCGTCACCAGCACCGCGTGCTCGAAAAGCTGGCGGGGACCCCGGCGCAGGTGTTCCTGACCGGCACCGAAGCACCCTCGGCCCTTGATGCAGCCTGGTTCCGACAGGGTGCGAGGTTCCACGTGGAACAAGGCGCGATTAAGCGCGTGGAAGCGTCTCCGTAAGACGAGCGCCACCACATGCGGACTGGGTAGCGCGCCTCGCCCAAGCGCTGACCCGATAGCCTCACGGTTCAGTCCATGGTTCATCCGGAACCCGAGCAGCCGGCCCCGACTGCTATACTGCGCACACGTATATTTAATGTGTCTCGACGCCCCGGCGAGCCCGCGGACGCGTCGTCGGAGCCTGTTGCCGCAATGATCCAGACCGAGCACGACCCCTCGTCCGACGCGTCGACCGACGCCCCCGTCATCTCCCAGGCATACGACTCCAGCAAGATCACCGTCTTGCGCGGGCTCGAAGCCGTGCGCAAGCGCCCCGGCATGTACATCGGCGATGTCCACGACGGCACCGGCCTGCACCACATGGTGTTCGAGGTGGTCGACAACGCGATTGACGAGGCGCTGGCCGGGCATGCCGATGATGTGATCGTCACGCTGCACGAGGACGGCTCGGTCGGTGTATCCGACAACGGCCGTGGCATCCCGGTCGACATCCACAAGGAAGAGAACGTCTCCGCGGCCGAAGTCATCATGACCGTGCTGCATGCCGGCGGTAAGTTCGACGACAACAGCTACAAGGTCTCCGGCGGCCTGCACGGCGTCGGCGTCTCGGTGGTCAACGCGCTGTCGGAGCATCTGTGGCTGGACGTCTGGCGCGACGGCCACCACTACCGGCAGGAATACGCACTGGGCGAGCCGCTGTACCCGCTCAAGCAGCTGGAGGCGGCCGACAAGCGCGGCACCCTGCTGCGCTTCAAGCCGGCGGTGGCGATTTTCAGCGACGTCGAATTCCACTACGACATCCTCGCCAAGCGCTTGCGCGAGCTGTCGTTCCTGAACTCCGGGGTCAAGATCACCCTGGTCGACGAGCGTGGCGAGGGCAAGCGCGACGTGTTCCAGTACGAGGGCGGCATCCGCTCCTTCGTCGAGCACCTGGCGCAACTCAAGACCCCGCTGCACCCCAACGTCATCTCGGTAACCGGTGAGATGAACGGGATCACGGTCGATGTCGCCCTGCAGTGGACCGATGCCTATCAGGAAACGATGTTCTGCTTCACCAACAACATCCCGCAGAAGGACGGCGGCACCCACCTGATCGGTTTCCGTGCCGCGCTGACCCGCACGCTGAGCAACTACATCGAACAGAACGGCATCGCCAAGCAGGCCAAGGTGGCGCTGTCGGGCGATGACATGCGCGAGGGCATGATCGCGGTGCTGTCGGTCAAGGTACCGGATCCGAGCTTCTCCTCGCAAACCAAGGAAAAGCTGGTCAGTTCCGACGTCAGGCCGGTAGTTGAGCACACGTTCGGCGCACGTTTGGAGGAGTTCCTGCAGGAAAACCCCAACGAGGCCCGTGCCATCGCCGGCAAGATCGTCGATGCGGCGCGCGCGCGCGAGGCCGCGCGCAAGGCCCGTGACCTGACCCGCCGCAAGGGCGCGCTCGACATTGCCGGCCTGCCCGGCAAGCTGGCCGACTGCCAGGAAAAGGACCCGGCCAAGTCCGAGCTGTTCATCGTCGAGGGCGACTCCGCCGGCGGCTCGGCCAAGCAGGGCCGCAACCGCAAGACCCAGGCGATCCTGCCGCTCAAGGGCAAGATCCTCAACGTCGAGCGCGCGCGCTTCGACCGCATGCTGGGCTCGGCCGAAGTCGGCACCCTGATCACCGCGCTCGGCACCGGCATCGGCAAGGACGAGTACAACCCCGACAAGCTGCGCTACCACCGCATCATCCTGATGACCGACGCCGACGTCGACGGCAGCCACATCCGCACCCTGCTGCTGACGTTCTTCTACCGGCAGATGCCCGAACTGATCGAGCGCGGACACATCTATATCGGCCTGCCGCCGCTGTACAAGATCAAGCAGGGCAAGAACGAAATCTACCTCAAGGACGACGCGGCGCTGGACGCGTATCTCGCCGGCAACGCAGTGGAGGGCGCCTCGCTGATCCCGGCCGATGGCGAGCCGGCGATCGAGGGCGCCAATCTGGAGAAACTGCTGCTGGTCTACGCCGCCGCGCGCGAGACGATCGTGCGCAATGCGCACCGCTACGACCCGCACGTGCTGGAGGCGCTGATCGACTTCACCCCGCTCGACAGCGCGCACCTGCTGCAGAATGTCGATGAGCGCCACGAACTGGATGCGCTCGAGCAGCGCCTCAACCGCAGCGGGCTGGGCAAGCCGCGCTACCGGCTGGAACTTCAACTGCCCAACGACCTGCGCCCGGCCGCGCTGCTGGTCAAGCGCACGCACATGGGCGAGACGGTGGTCCAGGTGCTGCCACTGGCCGCATTCGAGGGCGGCGAGTTGCGCGCCCTGCGCGAGGCCGCTTCGCGCCTGCACGGCCTGGTCCGCGAGGGCGCGAGAATCCTGCGCGGCAATCGTGCCGAGTCGATCGACCGCTTCGCCCAGGCCCAGGCCTGGCTGCTGGATGAGGCCAAGAAGGGTCGCCAGATCCAGCGCTTCAAGGGTCTGGGCGAGATGAACCCGGAGCAGCTGTGGGACACCACGGTCAATCCCGAAACCCGGCGCCTGCTGCAGGTACGGATCGAGGATGCGGTCGCGGCCGACCAGATCTTCAGCTGCCTGATGGGCGACGTGGTCGAACCGCGCCGCGAATTCATCGAGTCCAACGCACTCAAGGTCGCCAACCTCGACGTCTGAGCGCGCTTCGGCGCGACCACCGGGCTGGCCGAATTGACGGCCCGTTGATGCCGCAGCGGTTACAAGCGGGTGATCACCACCCCAACGGGATCCTCATGAAGCAACTACTGCTGGCCGTGGCGATCGCCGCCGCCGCCACCTCCTGCGCGACCACGACCTCGCCCACCGGCCGCACCCAACAGGTCGGGGCGGTGTCGCAAGCCGAGCTCAACCAGTTGGGCGCGCGCGCTTTCGCCGAGGCCAAGGCCAACAACCGGCAGAGCAGCGATGCCGGGCAGACCCGCTACGTGCGTTGCGTGGTCGAGGCGGTCACCCGCGAACTGCCAGCCGAATGGCAGGCCAACTGGGAATCGGCGCTGTTCGTCGACGAGTCCCCCAACGCCTTTGCGCTGCCTGGGGGGAAGGTCGGTATCCACACCGGCATCTTCAGCGTCGCGCGCAACCAGGACCAGCTGGCGGCGGTCATCGCGCATGAGATCGGCCACGTCGTGTCGCGCCACCACGACGAGCGCATCACCCGGCAGATGGGTGCCCAGGCCGGGCTCGGCATCCTCGGCGCGCTGGTCGGATCGCAGTACGGGCAGGGCGCCGCCAATGCCACCGGTCAGTTCGGCGGCGCGCTCGCCCAGAGCGTGTTCCTGCTACCCAACAGCCGCACCCAGGAACTCGAGGCCGACGTGGTCGGACAGCAGCTCATGGCCGAGGCCGGTTTCAACCCTCAGCAGGCGGTCGACCTGTGGCAGAACATGATGGGGGCCAGCGGCAGCCGCGCGCCGGAATGGCTCTCGACCCATCCAGACCCGCAGTCGCGCATTCAGGAACTTCGTGGCCGTGCCAGCGTTCTAACGCCGGTGTACCAGCAGGCGCGTGCCGCCGGACGCACCCCGCAGTGCGGCTGAGCGCGACCGAATGGACACAATGTGGCGGTTGCGCCCGATCGGCTATCGCCGGCGCCTGCGTTTCTGGTAGCGTGACTGCCCCGCCGCCGCCCCCTCTTCCCGCCGAACCGTCCATCGGCAGTAGATCGAAGGTGATCCCATGAATGCATCCCCCTTCCGCAACCGCAGCATCCTTGCGGCCGCCATCGGTGTCGTGCTGATGTTCGGCCTGGTGTCGCAAGCGACCGCGCAAGCGGCCCGTGAACGCGCGGAGCGCCGCGAGCGTTCCGAGAGCAGGCAGCAGGATGACCAGGAAGTCGTCGAGAAGTATGCCAATGCCACCCGCGAGAATTCGAAGCAACAAGCTTCTTCGCGCCTGGCCAAACCCCTCAACAAGCTCATCTCCTTGCACGAGGAAGGCAAGTCTGCGGAGGCGCGCGCCGCCGCCGAAGAAATCATCGCCCACGAACGCGCCAACGCCTATGAGCGGGCGATCGCAGCTCAGATCGCAGCGCACGCAAGTTACGAGGCCGAAGACAACGCCGCTGCGATGGATTACCTCCGGCAAGCGCTCGAGTTCGACGGCCTCGACAACAACAACCACTTCAACTCCATGCTGATGCTGGGTCAGATGCAACTGCAGCAGGAGCAGTACGAGCAGGCGATCGCGACGTTCGATCGCTATGTGGCCGAATCCGGGAGCGATGATCCCGAAGCGCTCGCGCTGAAGGGCAACGCGCTGTACGCCATGGAGCGCTATCCGGAAGCCGCCGAGGCCCTGAAACGGGCCATGGAGGCCTCCCCGGAACCGCGCGCCGATTGGATGCAGCTGCTGATGGCGGCCTATGCGGAGACGGGGCAGACCGCCGAAGCCGCGCGTCTTGCAGAACAAATCGCCAGCAAGAGCCCGGGCGACAAGCGCTCGCAGCTGAATCTGGCGGCGATCTACCAGCAAAGCGACATGCCCGACGAGGCCGCCGCCGTACTCGAGCGCGTGCGCGCCGCCGGACAACTGACCGACGAAGCGGAGTACCGCCAGCTGTATGCGACCTACCTCAACCTGGAAGGCAAGGAGCGAGAGGCCGCCGAGGTCATCAATGAGGGCCTGCAGAAGGGCGCGTTGAAGGAAGACTTCAACACCTACCTCGCATTGGCCCAGGCCAACTACTTTTCCGACCAGATCGATCCGGCGATCCAGGCCTATCGCAAGGCCGGTCCGCTGGATGACGACGGCGAGACTTTCCTGAACCTGGCACGGGTGCTGTGGCAGGAGGACCGCATCGGCGAGGCCAAGGCCGCCGCCCAGCAGGCCCTCGACAAAGGCCTGCAGGACCCCGAAGACGCACGGAAGATCCTCGCGCTACCAGGGAACTGATCCAGCGCCTGATCCGCATCACGAAACCGCCACGTTGTGCTTGGAACCTCGGGTGCAGTTTGGTATATCCTAGGAAGTTCCCGCGGCTACACGCTTGCGGGAACAATTCGACCGACCGCGCGCCCCTGGCGTCCGGCATCACCTCCCCGAGCTGACGGCGCATGACGCAAGACCTCGAAATTAACGCTAAACACGACGACGCCGAAGGACTGAACTGGGCACGTATTGCCGGGATCACGATGGCGATCGCGGTGCACGCTGCGGCGCTGCTTCTCCTGCTGGCGCCGATGGCGCCACCGCCGGCCGACGAGCCGGAAGAGGAAGTCACGCTGGTCAATATCGTCCAGCCGCCACCCCCGCCGCCACCGCCGCCGCCGCCGCCGCCGGAGCCGCCCGAGGAGCCGCCACCGCCGCGGACCCTGGCGCCGCCAACCCCGACGCCGCTACCGCCGCCGCCGGAAGATCCGCCGATCATCGTCGACGATCCGAGCCCGATCGATGTTCCGGCGCCGCCGCCGTCGCCGCCGGCCCCGCCGGCCCCGGCGAACACCATCGGCAGCGTGGACGCGTCATCGCGCGCGATGAACCCGCCGCGCTATCCGCCCGCCGCGGTTCGCTCGGGCATCGAGGGCACGGTGATCCTGATCATCAGCATCGATGCTCAGGGCAACGTGCTCGACGTCGAAGTCGAACGCTCCAGCCGCAACCGCGATCTGGACCGCTCGGCGATCGAGGCCGCGCGTCGCTGGCGCTTCAATCCGGCCGTGCAGAATGGTCAGCAGGTTGCCAGCCGGGTGCGGGTCCCGGTGGATTTTAATCTTGACCGCTAGCTCCAGCCGGTCAGGACCTGTGTTGCTCCATCCCGAAGCTTCTTCACACGACATCACTTCCACGACATCCAGAAGGTAAGCGTCATGCTGCAGGAACCCACCACCGCCGCCTCCGCCGGGGGCACCAACGCCGAAGCGCTCCAGCAGATGAGCTTCGGCGCCATGATCCAACACTTCGACGCCCTGTCGTGGATCGTCTTCATCACCCTGGTGGTGATGTCGGCAATGTCCGTGTACTGGATGATCTTCAACGCGGTCAAGAACATGCGCATGCGGTCCCGGTCCGACCGGGTGATGACCACGTTCTGGGAAACCACCAATGCGCAGGACGCGATCCGCTACATGGAAGAGCAGCCGGCCAGTGAGCCGTTCTCCAAGATCGCGCTCGACGCCGCCCTGGCCGCGTCGCACCACCAGCGTAATGAAGGCTCGCGCCTGGTCGAATCGCTGAACCGTTCCGAGTTCGTCGACCGTGCCCTGCGTCAGGCGGTCACCCGCGAAAGCGGTCGCCTGGAGAGCGGCATGACCCTGCTCGCCTCGGTCGGTGCGACCGCGCCGTTTGTCGGTCTGCTCGGCACCGTCTGGGGCATCTATCACGCGCTGATCCGCATCGGCCTTTCGGGCGATGCATCCATGCAGGCGGTGGCCGGTCCGGTAGGCGAGGCGCTGATCATGACCGCGATCGGTCTGTTCGTCGCGATCCCGGCGGTGCTGGCGTACAACTTCTTTGTCCGCATCAACCGCAACACGTACAACAAGTTCGACACGTTCGCGCACGACCTGCACGACTTCTTCGCCACCGGCTCGCGCGTCGGCGACCTGTCGGTCAAGCGTTAAGCGACGCCGTCACCTACGCCTCGTTGGAGTTCAGACATGGCTTTCAGTTCCGGCAATGACAGCGGCGGGCCCATGGCCTCGATCAACGTCACGCCCCTCGTGGACGTGATGCTGGTGCTACTGATCATTTTCATGATCACCGCTCCCCTGATGACCCATAAGGTCAAGATCGATCTGCCCGAAGCCAATCTGGTCGACAGGGAAAGCCGGGTGGAGGTAGCGCCGATCAACCTGGCGGTGCTCGAGGACGGCTCGCTGTTCTGGGACGACGAGCCGATCACCCCGAGCCTGCTGGAGAGCAGGCTCTCGGTGGAGGCGCAGAAAACCCCGCAGCCGCAGATCAACGTGCGTGGTGACCGCAACACCAAGTACCGGATCGTGCAGGACGTGGTGCAGACCGCCCAGGATCAGGGCATGCGCAAGGTCGGCTTCGTCGCGACCCGCGAACAGTAACGGTCACCCGGAGATTACGAGATGGCTTTTTCTTCCGACGCCGCTGGCGGCGCAATGGCCGATATCAATGTCACGCCGCTGGTCGACGTGATGCTGGTGCTGCTGATCATCTTCATGGTGACCGCGCCGATCCAGACTTACCCGATCGAGGTCGGTCTGCCGCAGCGCACCCTGAACCCGCCACCGCGGACCCAGGAGCCGCCGCCGCCGATCAGCCTGCGGATCGATGCCAACGGCCAGGTGTTCTGGAACAACGCGCCGCAGCCGGTATCGGCATTGCCGAACCTGATGCGGGTCGAGGTCGAGCGTGATCCGACCAACCAGCCCACGCTGGAAATCGACACCAATGCCGAAGCCAGTTATGGCGTTCTGGCCAAGGTGCTGGCGCATGCGAAGAACGCGCAGATGAACAAGATCGGCTTTGTCCGTGATTGAATCAGGGCGCCACTGATCAGGTGCCACGCGTACTGACGTGATGTTGTGAACGCCGCCTCCGGGCGGCGTTTTTTTGTCCAAGGGGTTTACCGGGAGACCCGGTCATAATGCCGCCCACGAACTTTGTAGGAGCGCCCCATGGGCGCGACCGCGCCGCATGGCGCGCGGGTGGGTGGGATCAGGTCGCGCCCATGGGAGCTCCGACAGGTGCTGGGGGGAAGGGCCCCCGCCAGCGCGATAGCCTCAACCCTTGGCAGCGGGAAGGGAGCCGAGTATCCCGAGATAACCGCGAACGGTCCCGGTGAGCCCCTCGTACAGCGCTTCGGCGATCAGCGCATGGCCGATCGACACCTCGAGCACGCCGGGTACGCTGCGCAGGAACATCGCCAGGTTGGCCTGGCTGAGGTCGTGGCCGGCATTGACCCCCAGCCCGGCGGCCCGGGCACGGCGTGCGGTACGGGCAAACCGTTCGAGCATCGCCGACGCATTGCCGCAGACGGCCGCCTCGGCGTAAGGACCGGTATACAACTCGATCCGGTCGGCGCCCGCCGCGGCCGCCCGTTCGAGGTCGGCGGCACCATTCTCCCCATCGGCGTCGGCGAACAGGCTGACCCGGCACCCGCAGTCCTTGAGGTCGGCGATCAAGGGGCGCAGCGCCTCGGCGTCGCGATGGAAATCAAAGCCGTGGTCGGAGGTGAGCTGGCCATCGTCGTCCGGCACCAGGGTCACCTGCGCCGGCCGCACGCGTGCACACAACGCGAGCAACCCCGGATAGCCGTCGCGTGCGGGTGCGAACGGGTTGCCTTCCAGATTGAACTCGACGCCGCGGGTGCGGGTCAGTTCGGCCAGTGCGTACACGTCGTCGGCACGGATGTGGCGCGCGTCCGGCCGCGGATGCACGGTGATGCCATGGGCGCCGGCGTCGAGGCACTCGGCGGCCGCGCGCACCACGTCGGGTTCGGCGCCGCCGCGCGAATTGCGCAGCACGGCGATCTTGTTGACGTTGACGCTCAGTGCGGTCATGCGGGCGGGCCTGGAGTGTCGGGCACGCATGTTGGCGCAGCGCCCGTCACCCCGACAAGCGCGGCCGCTGGCGACATCGCCAAAAATCCGCCGGCTTGGCCTAGCGCGGCGGCTCCGATTGCGACTCGGCCAGCTTCCGCGCTTCGGCTTGTTCGCGCAGGCGGCGCAGTTCGACCGGATCGATCATCTGCGACTCGTCCCGGCCGCGGCTGCCCAGGCGCTGCTGCAGCAGCCCGATGATCCAGGCCAGCATCAATGCGAACGCGGCCAGCAGGCAGACAACAAGCACGCCCACCGAAGGGGTCTTGAACGCGACCGCGAACGCGGCCAGCGCCAGCAACAGAAACAGCCAGGGCAACATTGCGGGGCTCCGGATCGAGCGATTGGCGACACGAGTGTACCCGTCCGGGCGGGCCTGGTTCACCCGCCGAACGGCTTTGACGGCCGCCGGTCGGATTACAGCAGCGGAGACACCAACCGTGCCAGCGCCTCGGGCAGCCGCGATCGCCACAGCGGACGGGCGCGGTCGTGGTGAACCGGCGTGCACTGGCCACATTCGTTTTCGATCAGCGCCGTCAGGCGCTCCGCCAGGGCGGTGTCCAGGAACATTACCGACACCTCGAAGTTGAGCCGGAAGCTGCGGTGATCGAAGTTGGCGCTGCCGAGGATCGCGAAGTTGCCGTCGCACAGCAGCGCCTTGCTGTGCAGCAGGCGCGGGCCGTACTCGTAGATCTTGACCCCGGCAGTCAGCAACTCGTCGAAGTACGAGCGGGCGGCGTAGGTGACCAGGCGGCTGTCGCTCATCTTCGGCACCAGTAGCCGGACATCCAGCCCGCCCAGCGCGGCCGAGGTCAGCGCCATGCGCGCGGCCTCGCCCGGCACGAAGTAGGGCGTGACCAGCCACACCCGCCGCCGCGCCGCATGGATCGCGCTGACTTGCAGCCGGTGGATCGACTCCCACGGTGAGTCCGGTCCTGACACCACCACCTGCGCGGCGATCGTGCCCACCTCCACAGTGCGGCTCGGCAGCGCCAGCGGCTTGCCCCCGGTGGCGTAGGCCCAGTCCTCGATGAATACCAGCTGCAGCTCGCGGACCACGTCGCCTTCCAGGCGCAGGTGCAGGTCGCGATAGGCCGTCTGGCCGAGTCGCTCGTCCTGCGCGTCGGTGATGTTGATGCCGCCGGTGAAGGCGACGGCGTCGTCGATCACCAGGATCTTGCGATGGGTGCGCAGGTTCAGCCACGGCCGCTTCCACAACCGGTGGAAGCGCATCGGGTGGAACCACGCGAACTCGCCGCCGGCATCGAGCAACGGCTGCACGAACGCCTGCTTGAGGTTGCCCGAGCCGACCGCATCGAGCAGCAGCCGCACCTGCACGCCCGCCCGGGCGCGTTCGATCAGGGCGTCGCGCAGCGCCGTGCCGGTGCGATCGGGTTCGAAGATGTAGTACTCCAGGTGGATGCGCTCGCGCGCCTGCGCGATTGCGGCGAGTACCGCCTGGTATTTGGCCGCCCCGTCGACCAGCAGGTGCACGGCGGTTGCCGTAGTCGGCGGCAGTCCGGTGGTGGCCTGGCCGATCGACGCCAGTTCGATCGCTTCCGGGCTCGGCGACAGCCCGGACGGCAGCAACGGCAACGCGGCGCGTGTGCGATTGCGCCGCAGCCGTTGCCGCTGGATGCGTTGCGGGCCGAAGAAGTAGTAGATGAAAAAACCCAGCACCGGCAGCGCCGCCAAGCTGATCAGCCAACTCAGGGTCGCGGCCGGTTCGCGCTTCTGCAGCACGATCCAGCCACCCAGCCAGATCACGTAGCCGGCCCAGCCGAGCGCGACATACAGGCCCAGATGCGGGATCGCCAGGAGGAACTGCCACAGGCCAAGCAGGGGGTCGGGCATCGGAGATCCGTGAACGATTCAGGCGCCGTCGCGGGTCGTGCGACCGGGCGAGGGTAGCCTAGGCGGCATGGACGATGCCCGCAAAACCAGCGGCCGCGAGTGCGACGCCGGCGACATCGACGCCCGCACCGCATTGGCGCCGATCAAGGGCCGCGGTGCCGCCTCGCGCGTGACCGGTCGCTTCGCGGTGACCACCGCGCACGGCGAGGACGACGGCTGGGGCTCGGTCTACGAGGACCTCGCCGATACCCCGCATCCGGCGACCCAGGTGCGCGAGGAGCGCGCGCGCAGCGTGATCAGCCGCAACGACTCGCCCGACGTCGGCTTCAGCCAGTCGGTCAACCCGTACCGCGGTTGCGAGCACGGCTGCGTGTACTGTTTCGCCCGGCCCTCGCATGCCTACCTGGACCTCTCGCCCGGCCTGGATTTCGAGACGCGGCTGTTCGCCAAGACCAACGCCGCCGAGCGCCTGCGCCATGAGCTGGCCAAGCCCGGCTACCGCCCGTCGCCCATCGCGCTGGGCATCAATACCGATGCCTACCAGCCGATCGAGCGCCGCTACCGGATCACCCGCGAGGTGCTGGAGCTACTGGCCGAGTGCAGACATCCGGTGAGTTTCGTCACCAAGAGCGCGTTGATCGAGCGCGACCTTGACGTGCTGAGCGCGCTCGCGCGTGATCAGCTGGTCACGGTGTACTTCTCGGTGACCACACTCGACAACCGACTCGCGGCCCGTATGGAGCCGCGCGCGTCGGCGCCGCACAGCAAGCTCAAGGCAATGCGCACGCTGAGCCAGGCCGGCGTGCCGGTCGGGGTGATGGTGGCGCCGGTGGTGCCGATGATCACTGACCATGAGATCGAGCGGATCCTGCAAGCCTCGTTCGATGCCGGCGCGCGCTCGGCCAGCTACGTGCTGCTGCGACTGCCGCACGAGCTCAAGCAGGTCTGGCGCGAGTGGCTGGAGCTGCACTACCCGGAACGCGCCGAGCACGTCATGAGCCTGATCCGGCAGATGCGCGGCGGCAAGGATTACGACAGCGCGTTCGGCAAGCGCATGCGCGGCGAAGGCCCTTTCGCGCAGCTGATCGCCCAGCGCTTCGCCAAGGCGCACAAGCGCATCGGTTTCGGCCGGCTGCCGCCGCTGGACAGCAGCAAGTTCGTGGCGCCGCGCAAGCCGTCGCCGCAGGGTGATCTGTTCTGAGTCACGTGTCGCCGGATGCACGGGCGCCGAATCGATGACGCGTGTGGATCGCCAGGCGCCTCACAGGGGGTGCTCAGTCCCTTCGGCTTAAAACCGTTCCAGCGAACGCTGGATTGCACGTTGAACGTTAGCCTTGGGGCCTTGGCCGTTGCCGTTACCACGCAAATCAAACAACGCCGCCTCTCCACAGACGGAACCTCATCCGATTTTGTTGACACCCTCACCTAACGAGAGGTGTCAGATGGCCAAGCCCGGTCTTCGCAAGATCCATCGCTACAGCGACGAGTTCAA
>NZ_JBJMAW010000018.1:0-47804 GCF_046600735.1 Novilysobacter longmucuonensis | reverse complement strand
CGACAGCGATTGCACTCCAGCCTTGGGTTCCAATCACCGGTGCAATTCGAGTTGTCGGCGTGATAAAACATCGGTGTCAATAAAAACGGATGAAGTCCCACTTGCTTCGCAAGTCGGCTTAATTCAGGCGTTAGGGCTCACATGTTGCAAGAATCGGCCTGCCAAGAATGCAAAGCGACGCTCTTCGAGGATAGCTCTGAGCCTCGTCAGCCATGTCCGGAGTGCGGCTGCAAGGCGCGCTCTGCTGTCGAGTCTCTGCAGGACACAATCATGGCCCTCGACCACATGCGCATGAAAGGCCGCCACGCTGGCGTGTCACGTCCGTACTTTGACGCTCGAACGGGCGCAAGCTACTACCGCAAAAACGGTGAGTGGCATCATCTCTATCGGCTCATCGACCGCGAGAACGATCGTTACGTTGAAACCATCAAACGCCTGACCACCGGTGAGATCCTCAAACACGTGGACGAGCCGCTCTCAGAGCATGTCGGGCATGGCAGCGCAAAACCGCGGGGTGTACCGAGTGAGCCGGATGAGCCCTAACAATTCATTCAAGCCGCACCCGCTTCGCGGCTTCGGCAACACCGTCGCACCAGCAAGCGGGTCGCTCTCCTGCTCTTCGCGCTGCGGGTCGGCTTAATTCAGGCGTTAGGCGCCTAGGGAGATCACATGGAAATTGACTTCTCAATTGGAAGCATGCCCGCGAAGCTGCGCCGCGGCTGGCTACTTGGTGGCATGAAGTTGGTCACTCCGGGAGAGAGCGTTTGGCTCCAGCATCCCCTGCAGCTCAGCACACATTTCTCATCTCACCTTGATCGTTCTTGGCAGCACACCGTTGCAGGGCATGAGGTGTTTGTAAAAAATTCTCGTCCGCTTCTGGTCGCCGGAATCAGGCCTCATAACTATCAAGTGTTCGTAGACGGAGAGTTGGTCGCTGGTGCTCGTGGCGTCTAACTACGGCGCCTAACAATTCATTCAAGCCGAACCCGCTTCGCAACTTCGGCAACACTGCTGCATCGGCAAGCGCGCTCTTCTCCTTTTTTTCGCGCTGCGGGTCGGCTTAATTCAGGCGTTAGGTGTCATGGACTCATCCCTTCCTGACAGCAACCACAAGCCGTTCGTCGTGCTATATCGCTGGCGCGTCCGCCCAGGCTTTGAGGATCAGTTTGTCCAAGGCTGGCGCGGTGTGTCGCGCGCATACAAGCGGGACCGAGGCGCGTTAGGTGCTCGGCTGCATCAGGGCACCGACGGACTCTGGTACAGCTATGCTGTCTGGCCAAGTGCTCAAAAACGTGAAGAGGCTTTCTCGGCTGGCTCGCCCGATCCAGCGGCAAGCGCCCTGGTGAAAGAAGCAACGGTCGAGTGCCTTCCGGAGATCATTCTCGACCTTGTAGTCGACCTTTTGGGATCTGAGAATGACACCTAACAATTCATTCAAGCCGAACCCGCTTCGTCGCTTCGTTGAAATGTGTGGTTGGTGTTCTTCCATCCCCTCCCGGTTCGCGCGCTGCGGGTCGGCCTAATTCAGGCGTTAGGCGTCACAAGGAGAACTATGTACGCTCTCACTAGTCTCACCAAGTACCGGAGTCACTCCTGCGCTTCGAGCTTCCGCTGGTGCGAGCTCGTTGTCGCTGCGCTGTTAGCAGCACTGACACAAGTATCCTTTGCACAAGATTCAGTGCGCAGCGGGCCGCTTTACGACGAGCTTGCACGCAGGGACAGTGTGCTCTTTGAGGCAGCGTTCATTACCTGCGACGCAGAAACGTTCAGAGCAATCTTCACCGAAGACACGGAGTTCTATCACGATCGTACTGGCGCAAGTTATGGCAATGACGTTCGAACGTTGAAGTCGTGTCCTCGTGATAATGGTGTCACCCGAACTCTAGTGCCCGGAAGTCTCGAGGTCTACACATTGCAGGGCTACGGCGCCATACAGATTGGGCAACACACCTTTGCAAGGGCAGGTGAGCCTGGATCTGAAGTAGCGCAGTTCGTGCATCTGTGGAAGCGAGAGGGTGACACCTGGAAACTGGCCAGAGTACTTAGCTTTGATCACCGCCCTTCACCTCAACAGAAGTAGAAATCTTGCAGGCGCTCATGGCAGTGACGCCTAACAATTCATTCAAGCCCAACCCGCTTCGCGGGTCGGCGTAATTCAGGCATTAGGCTCCATATGAAAATTCATCTGCAACCCGATGAAAAGCTGGTGCGAGAAGGGCGAGCCAATCTCCAGCGAGGTATGGAGGCCGTGGGCGGAAAGCTATTCCTGACAGACCAGCGCTTATTCTTTCAATCGCACGCATACAACGTCCAGGCTGGACCCACCCAGATCGCGCTGTCGGATGTGCGTGGCGCGCAACTCTGCTGGACCAAGTTCTTGGGGCTCATCCCGCTATTCCCAAATTCTTTAGCCGTGCAAACGGCTAGCGGCTCGGAGTACCGCTTCGTGCTCTCCAGCCGCGAGCAATGGGCAGCGGCGATTGGCGCGCAAGCGCAACTCGCTGGGGCAACGATTCGTCCATGCCGAGCCGCTTCGCGTCGTTAGCGGGCATGGGGAGATCATCGCTGCTTGTTCTTGTGTGCCTAGCCGCCTTGGCTGGTTGCAGTTTCATAGAGGTCGTTGAGACCTACTACCCCAGCATGGCGGCGGCCCTGTCTCGGGGAGGCGTTTCTAGGGGCTGGGTTCCACAATGGCTCCCCTCCGATGCAACGGAGCTGCGTGAGATCCATGACATCGACACGAATGAGAGCGCATTGGCTTTCAGTATCTCGGGATCGGACAACTGGCCTCCGGCTGATCAATGCCATCCCGAAGAGTTCGCAGGCGTGACTCCGTCTCGCTTTGACCGGTCGTGGTGGCCCTCGCCAGCGGAGCTTGAGAGCTCCTGGTCGCTCTATAGCTGTTTTGGGGAGGTATCCTCCAATTCCGTCTTCGTTGGGATGCACAAGTCAGGGCGGCACGCGGTGCACTGGCGTGTCGGTGCCCGCTGACAATCCATTCAAGCCGAGGCCGCTTGGCGGCTCGGCCTGATTCGGGCGTCAGGTTCCACAACTAGCTGGAGGGATGATTGATGAGCGACAGCCACAAGCTCGATGCAATCCGGCAGATCGCTATTACCGTCAGTGACGTGGCGCTAGCCCTACGGTTCTACCGTGACGTGCTCGGACTCAATTTCCTTTTCAGCGCTGGCCCTAACCTGGCCTTCCTGGATAGCGGCGGCATTCGTCTCATGCTCAGCACCCCGCAGGGCGATGGACGCGTGGGCTGCAACTCGATCCTGTACTTTGCAGTGTCGGACATAGTTGCAACGCATGCTGCCCTGGTGTCACGCGGCGCCACAGACGAGCGCTCGCCGCAGCTCGCGGCAAAGATGCCAGACCATGAGCTGTGGACTGGCTTTGTGAGGGACCCTGACGGCAATCTGGTTGGACTCATGGAGGAAAAGCGGTGACGCCTTTGCGGCGGCAGCGGGTGACATTCAAGCTGAACCCGCTTCCCCGATCTGTCCAAATGTCTTGTTGTTCCATTCCATCAACTCACCGGCTGGCATGTTGCGGGTGGGCTAAATTCTGACGCTAGCCGCCGTGGAGACCCCGATGAAAGCTTGGCTTTTCCTCATGCTCGCCGCCGTGGCTCCGGCACGCGCAGGCACCATCTATACCGACGTGCCCGAATCCGTTGAGCCCGCAAAGACCTACTTGATCTACCTCCATGGGCGAATCATCGAAAACTCTGGGCCTCGCCCCATCCACCCGCGTTACGGGCTCTATGACTATCCCGCCGTACTAGAGGCACTTTCATCCCGGGGAGCAGTGGTCATTTCGGCGCAGCGCCCGCCAGAAACAGATATGAACAAGTATGCCGGCGTTGTTGTCTCTCAAG
This sequence comes from Novilysobacter longmucuonensis, assembly GCF_046600735.1. Lineage (NCBI taxonomy): Bacteria > Pseudomonadati > Pseudomonadota > Gammaproteobacteria > Lysobacterales > Lysobacteraceae > Novilysobacter > Novilysobacter longmucuonensis. Next base: position 43,921 of record NZ_JBJMAW010000018.1, on the reverse strand, counting down.
TCGAAAATTTGATTGATCGCGGCGTTCCACCCGAGAACATCGTTGTCGCTGGTTTCTCAAAAGGCGGCGGAATCGCAACCCGCGTTTCTAGTTTTCTGCGGCGGCCGCAAGTCCGCTTCGTGCTGCTCGCTACTTGCCCTGACGGCCCCACCGCACCAAATATCCGACTGACGGGCCGCGTTCTTTCAGTCTATGAGGCAAGCGATACGTTAGCGGGGAGTTGCGAGCCCCTCGCGGACCAGCCTGAACAGCCGCGGTCCTTCAAGGAGATCAAAATTTCCACCGGCAAATCGCATGGTGCGTTTTATATGCCACTCCCCGCGTGGGTCGACCCAGTACTGGATTGGGTGCACGGCGTCGGCGGCTAGCAATCCATTCAGCCGAACCCACTTCGTCGCTTCGTTAAATGTGCTGCTGGTGTTGTTCTATCAATTCACAGCCAGCGCGTTGCGGCGCAGCATGATTCAGGCGTTGGGCGGCCTCATAGCCTACTGCCCCATCACAAGGAATGTTTATGTCACGCAACTCCGTTCTGGTACTGTTGGTTTGTTTGGGTCTATTTGGGGCTTGGCGGCACTTTCACAGCGATAGCCAATCAGCTCCCGACTCAGTAGAAGCAATATCACCAGCTGAGTCTTCCAAGCGTACTGTGCTCGTATACGGACGTGACAACTGTTCTTACACTCAAAAGACCCTTGCGGCACTACGGTCCAACAATGTTCCTGTGACGTACATAAATATCGATTACGTTGACGCGAACGAGTCCTTTCACGAGAAATTTGACGGCACAACACTAGCGGGAAGTCGAGGCTATGCACTGCCCGTGGTGGAAGTCGCTGGACGCGCTAGCATGCGTCCCGACGCGGGTACAGTGATGCGTCAGTTTAGGAATTCGCAATGACCTTGCAGCGCTTTAGCCAGGGCTCGCCTAACAATTCATTCAAGCCGAACCCGCTTCGTCGCTTCGGCAACACCGTCGCATCAGCAAGCGCGCCGTTCTCCTGTTCTTCGGGCTGCGGGTCGGCTAATTCAGGCGTTAGGCCGCACAGGACACAACATGGAACTCACCGGTGGTTGTTTATGCGGTCAGATTTCGTACGAGATCACCGCTCCGCTACGAAGTGCACGAAGCTGCCATTGCTCACGATGCCGCAAGGCCTTCAGCGGAGCGGGCTCCGCGTACGCGGAGGTCGAGGCAGGGTCGTTCCAGTGGGTTGCAGGCGAACGCAGCCTTGTTTGTTACCGGCCGATGCCCGGATGGGCCTTGTGCTTTTGTGGCGCCTGCGGGTCGACTCTTTGCGGAACTCTCGATGGGGTGGTTCACGGAGTTACGCTGGGGTGTGTCGACGGAAATCCAAACGTCGAAATTGAAATGCACATCTTCGTTGGCTCGCGCGCACCGTGGGATCACATTGGAGGCAGTGCGCCGCAGTTCCCAGAATCGCCGGCCAACTCGGGCTCTGCGCCAGCGGGTGCGGCCCAACAACTCGTCACGCCGAAGCCGCTTCGGGGCTCGGCTTAATTCAGGCGTCAGGCGCGGAGATAGGCATGGAAAACCTGTTTAGGGTGGTCTCCGGTGCCGAGCTGGCAGCGGCAGTCGGGTTGGGGATGCTTCCGCGTTGCCCATCGGACGAGCGGAGCAATTGTGTGCACTTGAACTTCCGGAGTGATGTAGAGGCCGTGGCCAGTTTGTATTTTTCGCCGGAAGAGGCGCCTGTGGCCCTCGAGATCAGGCGGCCCGACATAGAGGAAGGTCTGGCTTTCGCGCCTCCCACGGAGGCCAAGCCGTTCCGCCAGGCTACGCTCGCTCGTCCAAACATCCTGCTTTCCTGGGTAGTCGCAGTGCATCCGCTTGATGTGGTGCAATGCAACGGCGTGGCTGCGTTCAGGTTCGCGGCGGGCGCATGACAAGGCTCCGGGAGGCGATGGATTCACCCGAAGCCGCTCCGCGCCTGTGGTACATCAGGCGTGGAGACTCCGCGACAGCTGGGGAGGCACTATGGATGACGATCTCGAGCAAATGTCGCGCGAGCGCCTTATAGCCGAGGTCAAGACGCTACGGCTGGGCATTCGTGAGCACCGCGACAGCACCGGCCATGATCTCTGCTGGCACCATCCGGCGCTGTGGTCGCTGCTGCCGGAAAAGTCGGATCCGCTCCCGCTGGTGCCGGACTGGCCGCAGTTCATGCGTGGGTGTATCAGGTATCGCCAGTCACTCGACGAGCAGGCACCCGACGCACCGAGGACAGACCGGCCGTTTGCCGAATGAAAGAGGCGCTGTGGCCGATGTGCACGCTGCGGCCGCGTTGAACCTTTCAACCGGCAAAAGAACTGTGCATCCCAGGACGGCATTTCCATCGAGGAGGGCATCGCCATGAGTGAGGCTCGGCTCGTACGGAACATCAGTGTGGCTTTCGCCGCTGCGGTGATCGCTGCCGGTTGCGCGCACTTTTCGCAGCCGGAGGAAATTACGGTCAAGCGCATAAACTTGGTCGACTCGTCCGGTGAGACTCGCCTCGTGATTTCCGGCGATCTGCCGGACCCGGTCGTGCGCGGCGAACGCATTGAACGCGCGATCACGCCGGCCGGCATCCTTTGGCACGACGAGGACGGCGACGAAAGCGGCGGGCTCGCAGTTGCTCCTGTTCCGGCATGGCACGGGGCGCCGAATGGAAAGGTGCGGATGCTCACTTTCGACTTCACGCACCAGATCACCGATGCCGTCAGGCTGGGCACTTACGAGTCCGATGATGGGACGGCATGGGAGGGAGGCTTGACGGTGTACGACCGGCGGCCGTTCTCGTCGGGGCCGATCGAATCCAGCCAGGGCACCCGGCGGATTTACCTGGGAACGCAGAACGAGGATGCCGGCCTCGTGATCCTGGATTCGGAGGAACGGGAGCGCATCCGCATCGGTGTCGGCCAAGATGACGTCGCGGTTATTGAGATACTCGATGAGGCCGGCGAAGTGGTGTACCGCATCCCGGAATAGCGACGGCCGTAGCGAGACCGCTTTTCGTAGGAGCGCCCCATGGGTGTGATGCGCGCGGGCGCGTCACTCCCATCGCGGGCATGGCCCACTCCTACAAAGGCGGATGGCGGCATTACTGGCACCTGCCTCGCGCTGCCGCTTTCGGTAGGGGCGCCCCATGGGTGTGATGCACGCGGGCGCGTCACTCCACATCGCGGGCATGGCCCGCTCCTACAACGGCGGATGGCGGCATGACTGCCTCCGGTCTCGTGCCGCCTACCGCTGCTCGGTGTAGCCGCCGGGGATGCCTCTGGGCGAGAGCACCAGTTGCCACAGTTGGGCGCGGCGGCTGCGGAAGACCGCCATGGCGCCGGCGAGGTAATAGCGCCACATCCGCCGGAAGCGCCGGTCGTAGCGCGGGGGCAGCCGCTCCCAGTTGCGCTCGATGTTCTCGCGCCAGGCCTGCAGGGTGCGGTCGTAGTCGACGCCGAAACCGTGCCAGTCCTCGATCACGAACCGGCCCTCGCAGGCGGTGGCGATCTGTGCGGCCGATGGCAGCATCGAATTGGGAAAGATGTAGCGGCCGATCCACGGATCGGTGTAGCGCACCGAAACGTTCGAGCCGATGGTGTGCAGCAGGAACAGGTCGCGCTCGCCCAGGCAGCGCCGCGCGACCTCGAAGTACTGCCGGTAGTTGCGTGCGCCGACGTGTTCGAACATGCCCAGCGAGAAGGCCCGGTCAAACGGTTCGTGCAGGTCGCGGTAGTCCTGCACGCGGATCTCCACCGGCAGGCCGGCGCACAGTTCACGGGCATGCACGGCCTGTTCGCGCGAGATGGTGACGCCGACCCCGGAGACGCCGTAGCGCTCGGCGGCGAACTTCAGCGCCTCGCCCCAGCCGCAGCCGATGTCGAGCACGCGCATGCCCGGTTGCAGGCCGAGCTTGCGGCAGACCAGGTCGAGCTTGGCCTCCTGCGCCGCGTCCAGGTCGCGGGCCTCGCGCCAATAGCCGCAGCTGTAGACCATGTGGCGGCCGAGCATGGCGCGGTAGAGGTCGTTGCCCAGGTCGTAGTGGCGCTCTCCGACGGTGCGGCTGCGGCGCCGCGTCTGCAGGTTGAGCAGGCGTGCGCGGCAACCGTCGAGATGGGCGGCGATACCGCGGGCTTTCTGGTCGATGCGCGCGTCGAGCAGGCGGAACAGCATGCCGTCGAGCGAGTCGGCGTCCCACCAGCCGTCCATGTACGACTCGCCGAGCGCGAGCGTGCCCTGTGCGGTCAGGCGCCCGTACAGGCGCGGATCGTGCACCTGCATGTCCCAGTCGCGATCGCCGCCGACCTGCACGTCGCCGGCCGCAAGCAGCCGCTGGATGTGGCGGCGGAATGGATGGATGGTCATGACAGCCCCCTGCCCTGCATCGTCGTTGCGCAATCGGCATGGTCGCCCCGGTCATCCCCCGATCAGCCTCATGCCCCCTGGAACAATCCACGATAGTCCGGTGCGATGTGCGGCAGCAACACCGACGCGGGCACCTGCACGGTCTGCACCCCGTCGGAGTACGGGCCCACCTGGTAGGGGGCGAACACGAAGCGCAACGCGCTGAGCTTGCCGTCGGGCGCGGCAACCGGTTCGAACTGGCTGAAGTTGGCCGGATCGGGCCGGGTGCCCTCGTCGATCATGCGCCCGGCGTTGCCGACCAGTTCGGCGCGCTCGCCGGGCTCCACCTGGTCCGCATCGACACGCTGCGAGAGCGCGGTATGCAGCTGTTCGCGGACGTGGGTGGCGACCGCCTGCCAGCCGGCCGGGTCGCGGATCAGATCGGTCGCCTTGAGCATGCGCTCCTGCCGCGGCAACCAGACGAACCGGGCGAGCAGTGGCATGCCGTGGGCGCCGCCGGTGTAGCTGCTGCCATCGGCGGCGATCGCGACGACCTCGGGCGTATCGAGCACTTCGGTGAACGCGAGCGAGAGGTCGTACATCGCGCCGTCCCCGTCCGGCTCACGCGCCTGCACCGCCGCGAGCAGCTCGGCGCGGGCGGCATCGGCATAGCGCTGGAGCTCCGCGGCAAGTCCGGGGTGCTGGGCGGCGACCGGCGGGTAGCTGATGCCGATCACGTAGTCGGACGTGGACTCCACCAGGTCCTCGAGTCCGGCCTCGCCGTTCGGCATCGCGTCTGCCGTGGTGGGGGTGACGGTGGCGGACGTCGCCGACGGTGCCGGCGTGCCCGGCGGTGCCGCCCGGTCACAGGCCGACACGGCCAGGGTCAGCAGCGACAGGATGATGGCGCGCTTCATGCATTCGATCCCCTTGGAGTTGCGTGGACCGTAGCGATGCGGGCGTGATGCCGCGATGCACGGGCGTCCTGCATGGCCCACACGGCGCCAAAGACCAGGCACTGCTCCGCGCACGTAACTCTGTAGGAGCGCCCCATGGGCGCGATGCTCTTGGTGCCGGCGAAGCAAAGGCCATCGCGCCCATGGGGCGCTCCTACGGGATTGCTCTTACCACTCGGTGCGCTGCGGCAGCAGGCCACGCAGCTCGGCATCGGTGAGGTTGCGCCACTGGCCGATCTTGAGGTGGGCGAGCTTCACGTTGCCGATGCGCACCCGCACCAGTTGCTTCACCCGATACTTGAAGTGCGCGGCCATCAGGCGGATCTGCCGGTTGAGCCCCTGCACCAGCACGATGCGGAAGCCGAACTTGCCGAGCCGGCTGGTCCTGCATGGCAGCGTGGTCTGGCCGCCGATCGGCACGCCGCGGGCCATGCCGCGCAGGAACTCGTCGGTCACCGGGTTGTTCACCGCCACCAGATATTCCTTTTCGAGCTTGTTTTCCGCGCGCAGGATTTCGTTGACGATGTCGCCGTTGCTGGTCAGCAGGATCAGTCCCTCGGAGTCCTTGTCGAGCCGGCCGATCGGGAAGATGCGGTGCTGGTGGCCGACGAAGTCGATGATGTTGCCCTTGACCGCCGACTCGGTGGTGCAGGTGACGCCGACCGGTTTGTTGAGCGCGATATAGACGTGCTGGCGCTGGCCCTTGGCGGCGGTGCGGATGCGCAGCGGCTGGCCGTCGACCTTGACCTCATCGCCCTCCCCGACCTCGCTGCCGACCCGCCCGCGCAGGCCGTTGACGGTGACCCGGCCTTCGGCGATGAGCCGGTCGGCCTCGCGCCGCGAACAGAAGCCGGTGTCGCTGATGTGTTTGTTCAGGCGCATGGACGGTCGGGCGGACGAGTCGGGCCGCGTAGGCTGGCACACCGGCCGAGCCTTGGCGAGCGGCGCCAGCGCGTCGCCCGGCAGGATCGCGCGGTCGGCCCGGTGGGGCTAACCGAGCAACTGGCTGTACTGCGGATTCCGGTTCGCCCAACCCGCGGCATACGAACATACCGGCCGCACCTGCATGCCGGCCGCGCGGGCGTGTTCGAACGCCGCCTCCACCAGCATGCCGGCAATCCCGCGCCCGCCGATTTCATCGGGCACCCAGGTGTGGGTGATCACCATCGCGCCGTCGTCCACCTCGTAGTCGAGGTAGGCCTTGGCGCCGTCGACGGTGGTAGCGAAGCGGCAGACTTCGGTGTCGTGGTGAATATCGGATGCGGCATCGGTCATTGCGGGGTAGCTCCAGCGGGCGGCACGGGCGAGGCACTCAGCGGTTGTCGCGCCTGCCCTGGTTGTGGCGGTCGTGGGTGCTGATGCTGCCGTGGATGCCGTCCATGCGGATTTCGGCGGCATGCAGCTCCTCGGCCTTCTTGGCGGCGGCGTCGGACTGGAAGCCCGGGTCCGGGGTGTGGCTGGAGCCGGCATCGAGCGCTTGCCAGGCTTGTGGCTGGCGATCGTGCTGCTGTTTGGCCTGGAGCAGCTCGCGCGTGTTTTCCAGGGCCTGCGACGGGGTGATCGGGCTCCGCTTGCCCGATGCTGTCTTGCCAGCGGGACGGGTGGATGCGGTTCGCTTGCTGGACGTTCCGGCGCTCGTGGACTTCGACGCGGCCGTCGTGCGGACCGACGCTTGCGTAGCCGTTTTTTTGCTCGCGGTCTTGCGGGGCGTGGTCTTCTTGGCCGCGGTCTTGCTGGGCGCGGTCTTCTTGGCTGTGGTCTTCTTGCTCGTCTTCCGGGCCGTCGGCGCGCTGCCGGCGCTCGTCTTGCGGGCCGTGGTCTTTTTCGCTGTCTTTCTGGTCGATTCGCCGGCGGTCTTGCGGGCGGGCGCCTTGCGTGCCGCCGCCTTCTTCGCGATCGACTTGCCGGCAGTCTTGCGCGGCGCGGCTTTCTTATTCGTGGCCTCGCTCGCGGCGGCCTTGCTCGCGGTGGTCTTCTTCGCGGCCTTCCCAGCGGATTTCCGGGCCGCGGTCTTCTTGACGGACTTGCCGGCTTTCTTGGTCGCCATGCCTATCTCCTGAAGTCGTTGACGGAGCGCACGCAGCGCATCGCAGCGCCGTGGTAGCACGGCCCGCATGCATACCGAGTGAGCGTGGGCCTGCCGCGTCAGCGCGTCGGCCGGCTGCGGCCGCGGTGGCTCACCCGCCGCCGACGCGGACCGGCCGGGCGGCGTGGCACAGGAATTGCCTTCTACCGGGTACGAACCACCATGGGGAAGCCAGATGTCCTCGATGCACGACGAGGGGATGGATGCGATGAGCGACGGTGCGCTGATGGAGCGGCTGTTCGAATTGACGCTCGGCGACGCCCGCGACAGCACCGAGGCGGCACGGATCGAAGCGGCGGTGTACCGGCGCCTGCGCCGGACCTACAGCGATGCGGCGGCGGAAGCCAAGGCCGCCTGATTGCGATCGGCCGGCTCCACCGCCGGATGGGTGCGCGCTCAGCCGAATGAAGGGTTGAGCAGCTCGCGCAGGAAATGGCTGCCGACGCGGGGCTCCATCAACAGCATGAACAGCACCCCGTAGATCGCACCCGACAGGTGCGCGCTGTGGTTGATGTTGTCGCCGCCCTGCCGGTCCATCCAGAACGAATAGCCGACGTAGAACACTGCATAGACGATCGCCGGCACCGGCAGGAAGAACACGAAGATCAGGTTCCAGGGCTGCAGCAGGATGTAGGCGAACAGCACCGCCGACACCGCGCCGGACGCGCCGAGGCTGCGGTAATTGGGATCATGACGGTGCCGCAGGTAGGTCGGCAGGATCGCGATCACTATCGCCGACAGATAGAACAGCACGAAGCCCAGCGGCCCGATCAGCTGGGTGAACAAGCCTTCGGTGATGCGTCCGAAGAAGAACAACGTGATCATGTTGAACAGCAGGTGCTGCCAGTCGGCATGGATGAAGCCGTGGGTGACCAGGCGGTCGTACTGCTTCTTCCGGTCGATGGCGGGTGGCCACAGGATCAGCCGCTCCAGCAGGCGCGGCCGGTCGAAGGCGAGCCATGACACCAGCACGGTGATGGCGATCAGGGCGAGAGTGAGCATCGGTCAGGCGACCCGCGGCTGGTCAGTGCACCGGGCGGGCGCTGCGTGCGTGGTGTTGGTCATCTACTGCCGTCCTGCGTGAGCACGAAAGGCGAAGCCTAACCCACAGCGCGGGGACGTTGCGCCACCGTCGGAAGCAAACGCCGGCGGCTGAGGCCGCGCTGAAGTCTCTGGATCCCCGCCTTCGCGGGGATGACGATTTCGTTGGCGGTAGCGATGTCCCTGCCCGCTACGTCCAATCACTCAAACCTTCGCGCTCGTACAGGGTGCGGAAGGACGGCCGCGCCTTCATGCGCTGCGCATGCGCGGCCAGATGCGGCCAGGTCGTGGCCGGCTGCGGCATCGCGCGCGACCAGCGCATCAGCATGGTCAGGTAGAAGTCGACCGCACTGACGCGGTCGCCAAGCAGGTACGGCCCATGGGCGGCAAGCTGCGCGTCGAGCCGCTCCCAGGCGGCTTCAAGACGTGGGCGGACGTGCGCCTGCACCGTGTCGGACAGGGCCGCGCCGGCCGGTTCGTGCGGGTACCACCACAACCGGAACAGCGGCTGCACCGCGTTGGCCAGGTGCAGCATCCACTGGTGGTACGCGGCCCGGCGCGGATCCCCGGGTGGCGGCGCCAGGCCGGTGCCGGGGTGCTGTTCGGCGAGGGTCAGCAACAGCGCTGCGGCTTCGGTCATCGGCCGGCCATCGACCACGAGCGTCGGCACCACCCCGCTGGGATTCAGGGCGAGATAGTCGGCGTGATTCTGCTCGCCGGCCTTGAGGTCGAGCACGCGCAGTTCGTACGGCAGATCGAGTTCGATCAGCAGCCAGTGCACGACCAGGCTGGCGGCGCCGGGGGCGTAGTAGAGGGTGTACATGCGATCGGTGGTTCCTGGAAGGAGTGTGCAGTTTAAGGGGAGCGTGGTTCTGCTGTTGCAGTTGGACGCTCCGCAAGGTGTCAGGGAAAGGGCAGGAGCAAATCCCCCCTGCCCCCCTTTACCATCCGCGCAGCCTCCAATGAGACATCCAGATGATCCGAAGCCTCCGCCCTGCCCTCCTCGCCGCGCTGCTGACTGCCGCGCCGGCCGCCGTTGCTACCGACACCACCACCGCGCTGACCACGATCGCCGAGCGCAGCGGCTTTATCCAGACCGGCCGCTATGACGAGGTCATCGCATTGTGCGAGGCATTCGCACAGCGCTACCCGGAGCAGGTGCGCTGCCAGAGCTTCGGCACCTCGCCGGAGGGCCGGCCGATGCAGCTACTGGTGGTGTCGGGCACCGGTGCATTCACGCCCGAAGCCGCGGGCGCCCGGAACCTGCCGGTCACGCTGGTCCAGGGCGGCATCCATGCCGGCGAGATCGACGGCAAGGATGCGGGCTTCCTCGCGCTGCGGCAGATGCTGGAGGGCGAGGCCGCCGCCGGCGCGCTCGAGCGGCAGGTGCTGCTGTTCGTGCCGGTGTTCAACGTCGACGGACACGAGCGCTTCGGCGCGTGGAACCGGCCCAACCAGCGCGGACCGGAGCAAATGGGCTGGCGCACCACCGCGCAGAACTACAACCTCAACCGCGACTACGCCAAGGCCGATGCGCCCGAGATGCGGGCGATGCTGGCGCTGATCAATCGTTGGGACCCGCTGGCCTACATCGACCTGCACGCGACCAACGGCGCGCAGTTCGAGCACGACATCGCGATCCAGGTCGAGCCGCTCCACGGCGGCGACCCTGAGCTACGCGAGATCGGCACCCGATTCCGCGACCAGACCATCGCGCGACTGGCCGAGGGTGGCGCGCTGCCGTTGCCGTTCTATCCCTCCTTCGTCGAGTACGACAACCCCGCGTCGGGCTTCGAAGACGGCGCCGCGCCGCCGCGTTTCTCGCAGGGCTACATGCAGACCCGCAATCGCTTCGGGATGCTGGTCGAGACCCACTCATGGAAGGACTACCCCACCCGCGTGGCGTTGACCCGCGACACGATCATCGCGGTGATGGAGCTGATCGCCGAACACGGCACGCAGTGGCAGGCTGCGGTGGAAGCCGCCGATGCGCGCACGCATGCGCTCGGCGGCGAGCCGGTGGCGCTGGACTACCGGGCCACCGACGAGGCGCGCACGATTGATTTTCGCGGCTATGCGTATACGCGCACGCCTTCGAAAGTATCGGGCGCGCAGATGACACGTTACGACGAGAACCGGCCGCAGATCTGGCAGGTGCCGCTGCGCGATCAGGTCGTGCCGGGCCGCGAGGTCGCGGCGCCGCAAGCCGGCTACCTGGTGCCGGCGGCGCACGCCGGATGGGTCGGCGAGAAGCTCGCGCAGCACGCCATCGATTTCCGTCGGCTCGATGCGGCCTGGCCCGACGCGCCTGTGGAGGCCTTCCGCGCCGGGCAGGCCGAGTTCGGCGAGCAATCGTTCGAAGGCCACCAGCGCCTGACGCTGGAAGGCGAGTGGGCGCCGGAAACGAGCGATGTCGCCGCCGGCGCGCTGTTCGTGCCGATCGCGCAACCCAAGACGCGGCTGGTGATGGCCCTGCTGGAGCCGCAGGCGCCGGACTCGCTGGCGGCCTGGGGCGAGTTCAACAACGCGTTCGAGCGCAAGGAGTACATGGAGGACTACGTGGCCGAGGCGGTCGCGCGCGAGATGCTCGCGGGCGATCCGGCGCTTAGGGCCGCGTTCGAACAGCGCCTTCGGGACGATGCCGGGTTCGCCGCGGATCCGCGTGCCCGGCTGAACTTCTTCTACCAGCGGCACTCGTCGTGGGACGAGCGCTACAACCTGTATCCGGTGCTGCGGACGGATCAGCCGCCGCGCTGATTCGTAGGTGGGCACGCGTCATGTGCCCACCATTCGCGAGCGGTGGGCACATGACGCGTGCCCACCCTACGGGGATCACCCGTAGGCTGGGCTGATAAGCCCAGCTTCCCCAAGCTGGCGACCCGCCCCTGCCGCCGGATGATGCCCGCGCGCCGAATCACGATGCCCGCGCGGGCATCGCGCTGCCTGCGTTCGGCTATGCGGCACTCCGTCGATAGCGCGTGAGTGCAGCGACGCAGGCTGCGCTCCGGAAGGAATTCTGAACGATCACCGCCCACCCTTGAGGGGCGGTGGCCCGGTTTTTGCCGTCCAGCGCGTTTGACCTGGTGGAGTCTCTTGAATTCGAAGGTGAAGCCTATGTTGTCCAGCGGCTTGGTCCAGGATCGCCGCCGTGTCGCCCCCTGGGACGACATGGTCATGAAGAACAGGCTCACGCCCGAGCAACGCCGCTCGCTGCATGCACTGGAGCGTGACGGCTGGGAGTTGGAGTTCGTGCGCGACGAGCGCCCCCCGGTGCCCGTGGCCCTAGCCGAGTCCGGGCAGCACGCGGTGATCCTGGCCGATGGCAGCATCGACCAGCAGCCGAACATCCCGCTGCGTCGCTGAGCCATCGCGCAACCCAATGCCGCCGCGTTTTTCACCGGATGCACCACTCTGATATGACCGCTCGTCGCGAGCTTGCCGATGCCCAGTTCCGAACGCCGCCAAGACCTCTACCCGACCCGCGCCAGACTCCAGAACCAGCTCAATGACACGCAGTTGCGGGTGCTGCGCGAACTGGAATATTTCGGCTGGGAATTGAAGTTCGTGCGCCATCCGAAGCTCCGTGATCCGGTTCCTGTGGTGTTTGCCGATGAGCGCAACTACGTCGCGCTACGCGCCGACGGCTCGCTCGACGAGCGCCCGAGGTTCAAGGTCCGGCATTGAACCGGCCCCGTGGCTGAGCGGGATGTGTTCGGCCTGCGTGGGTCGAACGAGCCCTGACGCGGATCAACGCGGATGAAACGCGGATAAAGCGCTGCTGTAGGAGCGGCTTCAGCCGCGATCTGAGCCTCATCCGAGCCAGCCGTGTCCCGGTCTGGTCGGCAAAAACCGGAGGCCGTTAGAAAGCCCCGACGCGGACTAACGCGCATGAAATGCGAATAAAAACGCTGTTGTAGGAGCGGCTTCAGCCGCGATCTGAGCCAGGTCGCAGGCAGCTGAGCCGGCACCTGCGAGATGCGCACCCGCCCCGCGCTACCGCTCTCTCTGTGCTGCCATCCGCTTGATCCGCGTCTCATCGGCGTTGATCTGCGTCCAAGGCTCTTCTGCTGCCACCGATTTCACCCGGTACGCAAAACGCCAGAAGCCTCACGCCAGCCGGTCCAGCACCTCGATCAACTCCGGCGCCAGCGGCGCATTCAGCAGATACGGCACCTTGCCGCCGTCGAGCGCGAACTCCAGCGTCGAGGCATGCAGGAACAGCCGCTTCAAGCCAGCCTGCTCGCGCAACCTGCGGTTGACCGCCGGATCTCCGTACTTGTCGTCGCCCGCCACCGCATGGCCGATGTGCAGCGCGTGCACCCGGATCTGGTGGGTCCGCCCGGTCTCGATCCGTACCTCGCAATAGGACTGGCCGCCGCGCCGCTCCAGTACCCGGAAGTGGCTCAGCGACGCCTTACCGGCCGCGCCGCTGGCGACGACCTGCACGTGACGCTCGCCACCCTGGCGCAGGCCGACATGCAGCGGCGCGTCGACGCTCATCGTGCCGTCGGGCATGCGGCCGGCCAGCAGGGCGAGGTAGCGCTTGCGGATTCCCCCGGCACCGCCGGCCTCCTCGCGCATCAATGCCTGCATTTCCGTCAGGGTCGAGCGTTTCTTGGCAATGATCAGCAAGCCGGAGGTGTCGCGGTCGAGCCGGTGGACCAGCTCCAAAGTTTGTTTCGGGCGCAGCGCACGCAAGGTCTCGATCGCGCCGAAGGAGATTCCGCTGCCGCCGTGGCTGGCGACGCCGGAGGGCTTGTTCAGCGCCAGCAGACGCTCGTCCTCGTACACGATCGCCGTCTCCAGCGCGTCCATGAAGCCCTGTGGCGGCGTCGCCCTGTCTCCTGGCTCGGCGATACGCACCGGCGGAATCCGCACCTGGTCGCCGGCCTCCAGCTTGCGTTCGGCCTTGGCGCGGCCGCCGTTCACCCGGACCTGGCCCGAACGCACCAGCTTGTAGACCAATGAGCGCGGCGCCCCCTTGAGCTGCCCGAGCAGGAAGTTGTCGAGCCGCTGGCCCTCGCGGTCGTCGGCGACGCGCACCGTGCGGGCGCCGGCGCTCGGTTCGGGGTTGGCTGGCGTCATCTGGCTGGGTTATCCCGAAAGCGTTATCTGATACACTCGCGACGCGAGATAAGGTTTTGATTTCGCAGGGAGTTGTGACGCCATGGAACCTCGACGTCATACGGAGCCGAAAGCCCCACCTGCGATTCCGGTCCGCGTCTGACCACTGTCCCGTGCTTGTTCACCAGCATGGACGGTCATGTTAGCAGCGACGGACTGGCGGAACCTCGGCTCGCCCGGTGTGTCAGACACCGGCGATGAACACGACCCGAGCGGCGCGGCAGCCCTGGCCAAGGCCCTGGCTGAAATGCGCCGCCGGCCCAAGCAGTTTCAAAAGTAACAAGCGCTCCCGCGGCATGCCGTGGTGTAGAAGCGCTGGTAGTGGGGGTCACGTCGGCGCGCAAGGCGGCTTGCCGCTTTGCCGAAAGTGGTGAAGCGGCTTGCCGCATTGCCGGGAGTCACGGAGGCGGCTTTGCCGCCTTGCTGTGAAATCAGCCCGCGACGACGCGACCTCAGTTCCCAGATTGCGAAACGCCATGGCGTTCCGCGCGGTAGAGCGCGCGAGGAACGCACCAATGAAGCGCATGCTGATCAATGCGACGCAGGCAGAAGAACTGCGCGTCGCGATCGTGGACGGCCAGAATCTGTACGACATCGACATCGAGCAACCGTCGAAGGAACAGAAAAAGTCCAACATCTACAAGGGCAAGATCACCCGGCTGGAGCCCTCGCTCGAGGCCGCCTTTGTCGAATACGGCGGTGATCGCCACGGCTTCCTGCCGCTCAAGGAAATCTCCCGCGACTATTTCCAGGCGGGCGTGGACCACAACAAGGCCGGCCTGAAGGAACTCCTGCGCGAAGGCCAGGAAGTGGTCGTGCAGGTCGACAAGGAAGAGCGCGGCAACAAGGGCGCCGCGCTGACCACGTTCATCTCGCTGGCCGGCCGCTACATGGTGCTGATGCCCAACTCGCCCACTGCCGGTGGCGTTTCGCGCCGGATCGAGGGTGACGATCGCGCCGCGCTGAAGCAGGCGATGGACGCGCTGGCGATCCCCGACGACATGGGCGTCATCATCCGCACCGCCGGCGTCGGCCGCGATGCCGAGGAACTGCAGTGGGACCTGGACTACCTGCTGCAGGTCTGGAAGTCGGTCGCCGAAGCGGCGCTGACCAAACCGGCCCCGTTCCTGATCTACCAGGAATCGCGCCTGATCATCCGCGCCCTGCGCGACTACATGCGCCCGGACATCGGCGAGGTGCTGGTCGACACGCCGGAGATGTACGCCGAGGCGCGCGAGTTCGTCGAGCAGGTCATGCCGCACAACCTGCGCAAGCTGAAGGAATACACCGACGACACGCCGCTGTTCAACCGCTTCCAGATCGAATCGCAGATCGAGAACGCCTACGAGCGTGAAGTGCGGCTGCCCTCGGGCGGCGCGCTGGTGATCGACCAGACCGAGGCGCTGACCGCGGTCGACGTCAACTCGGCCCGCGCCACCAAGGGCGGCGATATCGAGGAAACCGCGTTCAACACCAACCTGGAAGCGGCCGAGGAAGTCGCCCGCCAGATGCGCCTGCGCGACCTGGGCGGACTGGTGGTGATCGACTTCATCGACATGTCGTCCAACCGCCACCAGCGCGATGTCGAAAACCGCCTGCAGAGCGCGCTCAAGTCCGACCGCGCCCGGGTGCAGGTCGGTCGCATCTCGCGCTTCGGCCTGCTCGAGATGAGCCGCCAGCGCCTGCGCCCCAGCCTGGGCGAATCCAGCCAGCTGGTGTGCCCGCGCTGCGAAGGCCATGGCCGCATGCGCTCGGTCGAGTCGCTGTCGCTGTCGATCCTGCGCGTGGCCGAAGAGCACGCGATGAAGGAAAAGACCGGCCAGGTGCTGGTGCAGGCCCCGACCGAGATCGCCAACTTCCTGCTCAACGAGAAGCGTCGCGCGCTCAGCGAGATCGAGCAGCGCCACGACGCGCCGATCGTGATCGTGGCCGACGAGCAGCTGCACACGCCGCATTACGAGGTCACCCGCATCCGCGAGAACGAGCTTGGTGAGGAAAGCAGCCGGCCGAGCTACCACCGCGGCACCCCGCGCAAGCTGCCGACCCACGCGCTGACCAAGTCGCACCTGAACATCCCCGACGCGCCGGCGGTCACCAACGTCAAGCCGACCCAGCCGGCGCCGCTGCGCGAACCGCGCGAATCGCGTCAGGCGCCCGTCGCCCCGGCTGCACCGGTGCCGGCGGTGGTCGCCCCGACCCATTCGATCGGCATGGTCGAGCGGATCATGCGGTTCTTCCGTGGCTCACAATCCGCTACCGGTGGACGTCACGCCGGCAGCAGCCCGGCGCAGGACGGGCGCGGCCAGGAGTCGCGCGGCCGCAGCAATGCCCGCAACGACCGCAGCGACCGCACCGACCGGACTGACCGCAATGGGCAGCGTCGTGACGGTCGCGGCGGCGGCAAGGGCGGTCGCGATGCGAGCCGTCGCGAAGAGCCGCGTCGCAACCAGCAGGCAGCCGCCGGCGAGGCGAGTCCGAACGCCGAGGCCCCAGCCAAGGCGCGCCCGCCGCGGCAGCCAAAGCAGAACGCAGCCAAGCCGAAGCAGGCCCCGGCCGACAAGCTCGGCAGTCAGGACGAGAATGCACAGCAGGACGGCTCGTCCAGCACGCGCCAGCGTCCGCCGCGCAATGAGCCTAGGCCCAAGGCGGCCGAGGCGGCGCCGGCCGATGAGGCAATGAATGCGGGAGCGTCGGCAGCCGCCACCGCCGACACCGGCGCGGAAGGCGCGCAGGCGCCGCAGGTCGACAGCAACGGCGCAGGCAACGGCGCCAAGTCGCTCGAGGATCACGGCACGCCTTCGCAGGACGAGAACAACGCCCAGGCCGAAGGCAGCCGCCGCCGTCGTGGCCGCCGGGGCGGTCGTCGTCGCCGTCGTGGTGGCGAGGACGGCGCAGCCGCCGACGCGCAGAAGAATGCCGAGCACTCGCATGAATCGCATGGCAGCGATGCCGACGAACTCGATGCGGCCGCATCCGGCGACAGCGCTCCGGCGCCCAACCGCTCGCAGCCGGAGTTCGATTTCGATGATGACGCTGGTGAACAGGGCGCATCGGGTCAGCGCGCGCCGACGCCAGCCGCGCCAAAGCCTGCAGTGACCCCGGCGGTCGCAGCCGCGCAGGGCACGGCACAGTCTGCGCCGGCGCCGGACGCCTTCGACCCCAGCAAGGCTCCAGACGGCGCCCCGGCAGCGGTCAAGACCCCGGAGGCGGCTTCGGCATCTTCGCCTGCGACCGACGCGTCATCTTCCGGCGCCGAACCGCTGGCCGAGGCGTCCTCTGCGAACCCGGCCACTGGCGCGACCTCCCACCGCCCGGAGGCCCCGGCTACCCAGACGCCGGAGCCGCAACCGGTTGGCGAAAGCGTCGAGGACCGCCAGGTCGGAGCCGTCGGCACGCCCGCTGAAGCTGGCGGCGTGACGGATGCGACACCCGAGCCGGTGCAGCCCAGTGCAGTCGAGCCGGCCGTGATCGAACCGGCCGCGGTCGAGGAAGTCGCGGTCGAACCCGACGCGGTACCGGCCGAGGGCCCGCCGACGGCCGCCATCGAGCCGGTCAGGACCGCGCAATCTCCGGCACCGGCACCGGCGGAAGCCGCCACCGCGACGACCGCGTCGGAGCCCGAAACGGCCGAGGCCTCGCAGCCGCGCACCGCAGGGCTGTTCGACGCGCCGTCCCCAGCGGCCAAGGCCGCGGAAGCGGCCGACGAGGTCGCCACCAAGGGCAAGTCCGCCAGCGAGTCCGACGATCAGGCAGACCGCCACGCCTGAGCGTGCAGAACACGGGGACCGGGGCACCGGAAGCAGGCAGGGAGAAAGGAAGGTAGCAAGAAAAGGAAGTAAGAAAGAAAGGCAGCTTGCGTCACGCGCAGGCTGCCTTTTTTGTTGTTCGTTCCTGGTAGGGCGCCCCATGGGCGCGATCGCCTTTCTACGCAGGGCCCCGGCGCTCCTACAGACCGGCAGCGACCCGGCGGCTACAGGGCGTGCGCCGGCTCGATCAGCCCGTACTGCCCGGCCAGCCGCGCCAGGGCAATGGTGTCGCGGATCTCGAGCTTTTCGAACAAGCGCGTCTTGTGCGTGTTGATCGTCTTCGCGCTCAGGCTCAGGCGCCGGGCCATTTCTTCCTGTCGCAGGCCCTGCACCAGCAGCAACGCGATCTCCAGCTCGCGCGGCGACAGCGCGTCGAACGGCGAGCCGTCACCGTCGACGCGGTACAGCGCCAGGTTCTGCGCAACGCCGCTGGCGAGATAGCGCTTGCCACGCGCCACCTCGTGCACCGCGCGCAGCAGCTCGTTGGCGTCCCCTCCCTTGCCGACATAACCGGAGGCGCCAGCTTCCAGCAGGCGTTTGGGCAGCGGCCCGTCCTCCAGCACCGACACGATGATCACGCGGGTGCCGTGGTCGCCCTTGACGATGCGCTCGGTGATTTCCAGCCCGCTCACGCCGGGCAGGTGCAGATCGCACAGCACGACATCGGGTTTGAGTGCACGAATCCGCGGCAAGGCCAGCTCGCCACTCTCGGCATCGCCGATCACTTCAATATCGGACTGCGCCGAGAGGATCATGCGCATGCCGGTGCGCACCAGCGCGTGGTCGTCGACGATGAAAACGCGGATTGTCATCTCGTATCCCTGATGGTCAAGCTCCAGCGGCGGAGGCTACCGGGCACCCTGCCCCCGCGCAACTCGACCGCTGTGGCGCCGGCAGCAGTGAGGCACACTTCGGCATCTTTACCGGAGGTTTCATGCGCGCACCGTTTCCGCACCCGTTTCGCAGCGGCCTGGGCGCACTGCTCGTCTGCCTGCTCGCGGCCTGCTCGCAGGCGCCGCAGCCGGGCCGGTCCGACGGCGCGCAGGCCGACAACCCGTCCGGCCGGGCCGCTGACGTCGACAGCTGGATGGCCGATGTCGTTGCGATGGCCGCAGCCGACGGCAACACCGGTCGCCGCGAGGTCATCCGCGCGCGGCTGGACGCGCTAGACCTGCAATGGCGCAACCAGCACTTCACCGCCTCCGGCGAGGCCGGCGAGAACATCCTGGCCGACGTTTCCGGCAGCGCCGAGGCACCGTTGTTGTTGCTCGGCGCGCATTCCGATCGGGTCGACGCCGGCCGCGGCGCGACCGACAACGCCTCCGGCAGCGCCACCGTGCTCGCGCTGGCGCGGCGCTTGAAGCAGCAGCCACTGGCCCACCACCGCGTCGCCATCGCCTTCTGGGATCTGGAGGAAAAGGGCCTGCTCGGCGCGCACGCCTATCTCGACAATGGCGGTGAAGCCCCCGCGCTGTACGTCAATTTCGATGTGCTCGGCTGGGGCGACACCTTGTGGATGATGGCCCCCGACTCCGATCATCCACTGCTCGCCGCCGTGTGGGAGGCCACGGAAGCCCGGGGCCTGGGGTTGAGGACCGGCGACCCCTACCCGCCGAGCGACTACCGGCCGTTTCTCCAGGCCGGCTTGCCAGCGGTGTCGTTTGCGCTGGTCGATGCGCAGGAGATCGCACCGATCCTGGACGCCTATTCCGGCAACCCGCCTTCGCCGATGCCCAAGCTGATGCAGGTGATCCACAACGAGCGCGACACCGTGGCCGAGATCGATCCGGCAGCCACCGCGCTTGCGGTCGATGCCATCGAGGCAGCCCTCCGGCAGTGGGATGCCGGGCTCGCCGGTGCTGCGGACGCGGCGGTGCCCTGAAGCCTGCTCATCGTTCGGCGCCTGATGCGCGGTCTTCAGCGGCAGACCGCTCCATGTCGCGCGCATGTTGCGTCGGCTTTTCGGCGGCACCCGCAGCCGCCTCTTCGCCGCTGCCGGTCTGGATGTCCGCCCCGCGCTCCAGCGTGCGATGCACCGGACAGCGCTGGGCTATTTCGATCAGCCGCTGCCTCTGCTGATCGCTCAGTTCGCCTTTCAGATCGATCCTGCGGATAAAGCTGTCGGCCGGCTGCCGGTCATTGCGGCGGCTGTGTCCGACGCTGACCTTGACCGGGCCGAGCTTCAGGCCCTTGCCGCGTGCGTAGAGCCGGAGCGTCATCGCGGTGCACGCGCCCAGTCCGGCGCCCAGCAGATCGTAGGGCGTGGGACCCGAGCCGAGCCCGCCCACCTCGACCGGCTCGTCGGCCAGGAAATGCGCGCCTCCGGCATGCACCTCGACCTGGAACGCGCCTTCGCCGGTCTCCTCCACCACCACCTCGCCCGGCTGCGCTTCACTGCGCAGCGGCGCTTCGGGCCCGAGGTAGCGCGATGCCCACGCGGCGATGACTTCGGCCACGTACGCGGCATCGCGCTGGTCTGTCAGCAGGTGGTCGGCGCGGTCCAGCGATACGAAGCTTTTCGGGTGCCGGGCGGCGCTGAAGATCGAGGTGGCATTGTCGATGCTGACGACGCCATCGAGTGGCGCATGAAGAATGAGGATCGGCCGCCGCAATGCCGCGATGCGTTCGCCCTGATCATGCGCGGCCAGGTCGTCGAGAAACGCGCGGCGGATCATGAAAGGCCGCCCGCCCAGCTGCACTTCGGCCTCGCCGGCGCTTGATATCTCCTGCAGGCTGTCGCCGAACAGACGGGTCACGTGCTCCACGTCGAACGGCGCCGCGATCGTCGCGAACGCCGCAGCCTGCGGGAGCTGCTCGGCGGCCGCGAGTACCGCAGCCCCGCCCAGGCTGTGTCCGATCAGCAACCGCACCTCGCGTCCGGCCTGGTCCATCGCGTTGGCCGCAGCCACGATGTCGCCCACGCTGCCGCTGAAGCTGCTGTCGGCAAAATCGCCGCCGCTTTGCCCAAGCCCGGTGAAATCAAAGCGCAGCACCCCATAGCCTTCGGCGGCAAGGGCCCTGCACACGCGGACCGCGGCGAGGGAGGCCTTGGTGCAAGTGAAGCAATGCGCGAACAGCGCGTAGGCGGTGACCGGACCTTCCGGAAGATCGAGCTGGCCGGAAAGCCGCTGCCCGTTCTCGCCGGTGAATTCGAAGTTCTCGCTGCGCATTTGCCAATGGTGCCCACGAGCCGGCAACGGCCACGTCAAGACCGACGCTCACCTCCGCTAAGGAAAGCATCGCCGTGCCTCCGGGCGGCGACATCCTGCCCAAGGATCACCGCGCCGGTTCCGCACTTCCAGCTGAGGAACGGTCCCGCCCCGTACCCGCGACCGCGGCTACGGCTGTCCGGAAACGAGCCGGTTGGCGATCTGCGCCACATGCCGCCCCTGGAAACGGGCGCCGTCGAGTTCATTTGCGCTCGGCTGGCGTGAGCCGTCGCCGCCGGCGATGGTGGTCGCGCCGTAAGGGCTGCCACCTGTGATCTCCTCCAGGGTCATCTGGCCCTTGAAGCTGTAAGGCAGGCCCACGCACACCATGCCCAGGTGCATCAGGTTGGTGTGGATCGCCATCAGCGTGGTCTCCTGGCCGCCGTGCTGGGTGGCGGTGGAGCTGAAGGCCGAGCCGACCTTGCCGTTCAAAGCGCCCGACGCCCACAGCCCGCCGGTCTGGTCGAGGAAATTGGCCATCTGCGAAGCCATGCGGCCGTAGCGGGTGCCGACGCCGATGAGGATGGCGTCGTAGCCGGGCAGCTCGTCGACCTTCGCGATCGCCGCCGGCTGGTCGAGCTTGTACCCCGAGGACCGCGCCACCGCCTCCGGCACCAGTTCCGGCACACGCCGTATGTCGACCTCGGCGCCCGCCTCTCGCGCACCTTTGGCCACCGCTCCGGCCATCTTTTCGATGTGGCCGTAGGACGAATAGTAGAGAACCAGGACTTTGCTCATGATCTTCCTTCGATAAGAGGGGCGAGCGACGCTCGAACATCGCGCGGCGCGAGTTGCTCGGGCGGGCGCAAGATGTTGGGCGATCAGCAAGCCGCGGGTCCGACCGGGGGGCCGAAGGCATGATTCGAACAGCTCCGCTGTTAGCAGCGGGCGATGGCTGTGTTGCGGAGGTGTTTGCGGTCGCGAAGAAGACACTGGAGCGCCGCATGCCGCCTACACGCCATGGCTAGCCGCGGGGCTGCAACGCAAAAAACCCGCACGGATGCGGGCTTTGTGTATTGCGTTGGCGGAGAGGGTGGGATTCGAACCCACGGATGGTTTGACCCATCGGCGGTTTTCAAGACCGCTGCCTTAAACCACTCGGCCACCTCTCCGATGTGCTTGGCGCGTCGCGGCGGTGTGCGTCCGACCGGCGCGCGGGCGTCATTCTCGCATGGTCGCGGCGGGATTGGCGGCGTGGCGGAACGACCTCAGCTCGTGCTCCGAGCAGGGCTTGCCCTTGATATCGGCGCATTGCAGCCGCGCCGCTTCGACCAGCGCGGGGGCCTTTTCGGCGAGGAAGTCGATGAACACCCGCACCGCCGGCAGCATGCCGCGGCGCGAGGCGAACACGGCGTGGAAGATGCCCTGCGGCAGCCGCCACTCCGGCAGCACGACCTCGAGCTCGCCGCGACGCACCGCTTCGGAACAGATCGTCTCCGGCAGCAGGGTGATACCCACGCCCTGCTGCGCCAGCGCCATCAACATCGGGAAATCAAAGCCCATGACCCGCGGCTTGTGGTCGATCCGCTTCACTTCGCCGTCGGGGCCGTGCAGCTCCCAGCGCTGGCGGGCGTCGTCCTCACCCATGCTGAGGGTGACGTGCTCGACCAATTCGTCCGGATCGCGCGGACGTCCCTGCTTGCGCAGGTAATCGGGGCTGGCGACCAGCAGCTCCTGGATCTGGCCGAAGCTGCGCATCACCAGGCTGCCGTCGTCATCGAGCTTGGAGCGCACGCGCAGCGCGACGTCGATGCCTTCGTTGATGACGTCGACCCGGCGATTGCCGACGTGCAGCTGCACCCGCACCTGCGGGTAGCGGGCCAGGAACTCCGGCAGCAGCTTGGGCATCTGCTGCTGGGCCATGCCGACCGGCACGCTGACCCGGATCACCCCGCGCGGCTCGGCGCTGAGGCGGTCGACCACCTCGTGCGCGGCCTGCGCCTCGGCCAGCATCGACTGCGCGTGCCGGTAGACGCTCTGGCCGACATCGGTCACCGCGAAACGGCGGGTGGAGCGCTGCAGCAGGCGCACGCCCAGATCGGTCTCGAGCTGGGTGATGCGGCGGCTCAGGCGCGATTTGGGAATGCCCAGCGCGCGCTCGGCCGCGGCGAAGCCGGAATGGTCCACCACCATCGCGAAGTAGTAGAGGTCGTTGAGGTCGTGCATGGCGCTGGTTCCATATCCAGAACAGTGAGTGGTATTTAGCCATCTTTATTCCACCATGGCAACAGCCCAGATTGGACCTGTCCGCGGCACTGCCGCCTGTCCTGATTGAGGGTTCCCATGAAACTGCTGCACATCGATTCCAGCGCGCTTGGCGCGAATTCCGTCACCCGTGAGCTGAGCGCCGCGGTGGTCGCCCGCTGGCAGGAGGCGCTGCCGGACCTGCAGGTCGTCTATCGCGACCTCGATGCCGAGCCGCTGCCGCACCTGACCGGCTCGTCGCTGGCCCGGTCCGACCCGACCGAGGCCGCCGATGCCGAGCAGGTATTGCGGCAGTTCCTCCAGGCCGATGTCGTCGTGCTCGGTGCGCCGATGTACAACTTTGCGATCCCATCGACCCTCAAGGCCTGGATCGACCGGATCGCGGTGGCCGGCAAGACGTTCCGTTACACCGAGGCGGGACCGGAAGGGCTGGCCGGCGGCAAGCGGGTGATCGTCGCCAGCGGCCGCGGCGGCGTGCACACCGATGCGCCGAGCGATCTGCAGGAACCCTACCTGCGCCAGGTCTTCGGCTTTCTCGGCATCGGCGAGGTCGAGTTCGTGCGCGCCGAGGGCGTGGCGTACTCGCCGCAGCACCGTGCCGATGCGCTGGCCGCAGCGCACGCCTCGATCCGGGTGCCGATGCGCATCGCCGCGTAAGCCCCACGCACCTGTAGGAGCGCCCCATGGGCGCGATGGCATCCGGTCTACGGCGCCTGTGCCGATTCTGGTTCGCGCCCATGGGGCGCTCCTACAACAGCCGGTTGCCAGGATCAGGCGATGATCTCGATGCCGCCCATGTACGGCCGCAGCACCTCGGGCACGGTGATGCTGGCGTCGGCGTTCTGGTAGTTCTCCATCACCGCGATCAGGGCGCGACCGACCGCGACCCCCGAGCCGTTCAAGGTATGCACCAGTTCGGGCTTGCCGGTAGCCGGATTACGCCAGCGCGCCTGCATGCGGCGCGCCTGGAATGCCTCGCAATTGGAGACCGAGGAAATTTCGCGCCAGGTGTCCTGCGACGGTAGCCAGACCTCCAGGTCGAAGGTCTTGCTGGCCGCGAAGCCCATGTCGCCGGTGCACAGCAGCATGCGGCGGTACGGCAGGCCGAGTTTTTCGAGCACCACCTCGGCGCAGCGGGTCATGCGCTCGTGTTCGTCGTAGGAGTGTTCCGGGTGAGCGATCGTCACCAGCTCGACCTTCTCGAACTGGTGCTGGCGGATCATGCCGCGGGTGTCGCGCCCATGACTGCCGGCTTCGGCGCGGAAGCATAGCGAGTGCGCGGTCATGCGCAGCGGCAGTGCACCGTCATCGAGGATCTCGTCGCGGACGATGTTGGTCAGCGGCACCTCGGCGGTGGGGATCAGATAGCGCTTGGATTCGCCGATGGCGGTGGCGAACAGATCGTCCTCGAACTTCGGCAACTGGCCGGTGCCCTGCAGGCTCTCGCCGTTGACGATCAGCGGGACGCTGGTTTCTAGATAACCATGCTCGCCGGTGTGCAGGTCGAGCATGAACTGCGCCAGGGCGCGGTGCAGCCGCGCCAATGGGCCACGCAGCACGGTGAAACGCGCGCCGCTGAGCTTGGCCGCGGTGTCGCCATCGAGGCCGCCTTTGCGCGCGCCCAGTTCGACGTGGTCTTTGACCTCGAAATCGAACATGCGCGGCGTACCCCAGCGGTGCTGCTCGACATTGCCGGCCTCGTCGCTGCCAGGCGGCACGGACTCGTGCGGCAGGTTGGGGATACCCAGCGCAATGGTCTCCAGCTCGCTCTTGATCGCCTCCAGCCGCGCCTCGCTGGCCTTGAGCTCATCGCCGAAGCCGGCAACCTCGGCCAGCAGCGGTGCCACGTCCTGGCCGCTCGCCTTGGCCTTTCCGATCGCCTTGGAGCGCGTGTTGCGCAGGTTCTGCAGCTCCTGGGTGCGCACCTGGATCTGCTTGCGCTCGCCTTCCAGCGCCTGCAGCGCGGCGGCATCCAGTTCGAAGCCGCGCGTCCGGCGCAGGCGGGTGGCGAGTTCGGCAGGGTCTTGGCGCAGCAGGTGGGGGTCGAGCATGTGGAGACCGAGGGTGGACCAGGCCCGCGATTATCGCGCGTTGCAGGCGTCGATGACGACCCGTGCGCGAGGTCCGCTCCGGCTCGTGCAAAAATGCGGGGATCCCGCTGCCGGTGCGCGTCCACATGCCCAAGCACGAACCCCAGCACGAACCGATGTCCGGCCCCTCGTCCGAGCCCAACTCCGACCCGCCGCGCCGCCGGTTCGACCTCGCCGCCTGGCTGCCGACCCGGCGGACCTGGTTGTGGGTGCTGCTGGCTTTTGTCGCCGGCCTGTTGCTGTTCGCGCTGGTGCTGCCGCGTGGCGGCGACGAAGACTCCTACCGCGCCGACGACACCGCGCCGGCCGCCGCGGATGCGCGTTATGCGCCGCTGCCGGCGCCGCTGCCGGCGGGGGCGGATCGCAACGCCAGTGGTCTGGGCGAAGCGCCCGACCGCGCACCGGCGCCGGCCGGCGAAGACGAGCGGCCGCAACTGGTCGAGACGCCCGCTCCGCCTCCACCACAACCGGCCGCGCCGGCCGCTGCCGAGGTGACGACCGCAGCCATTTCACAACCGGTGCCGATCCCCGGCCGCATGCCGGCGCCGCGCTATCCACCCCGGGCCTATCGACGCGGCGAAAGCGGCACGGTCGTGGTGCAGGCCGACATCGGCCCCGATGGCGTGCCGAGCTCGGTCAGTGTCGCCCGCAGCAGCGGCTCGCGCGCGCTCGATCGCGCGGCCATCGACGCGGTTCGCCGTTGGCGCTTCCGCCCGGCCGAAATCGAGGGCCAGCCGGTCGCGGGCACCGTGCACGTGCCGATCGAGTTCAATCCGCGCTGAGGCCGGGCGGGTGTCGACCCGCCACTCGGGCCATCGCCTGCGACACTGGTCCGCAGCGGATTGCGGTGAACGCTGCCGCGCGCGGTCGAGCGCGATGAGACCGAAGTCCCGGCCGGCATCAGGCGTTTGTGTCGGCTGCCGCGACCGCCAGCCCCGCCGCGGTTGCGGTCGACACGAAGCCCGGGAACGAAGTCGCCACGTTGGCCACATCGCGCACGCGCACCGCGCCACTGGCGACCTGCGCCGCCACCGCAAAGCTCATGGCGATGCGGTGGTCGCCGCGGCTGTCGACCTCGCCGCCCCCGATGCGGCCGCCGATGCGGCCGCCATCGATGATCGCCCCGTCCGGCGTTTCCTCGATCGCCACGCCGAGGGCGCGCAGGCCTGTGGCCATGCCGGCGATGCGATCGGATTCCTTGACCCGCAACTCGGCCGCGCCACGGATCACGGTGCGCCCCCGCGCGCATGCCGCGGCGACAAACAGCGCGGGGAGTTCGTCGATCATGTCCGGCACCAGCGCGGCCGGCAGGTCGATGCCATGCAGCGGCGCGTACCGCACCCGCAGGTCGGCGACCGGCTCGCCGCCGTGCTCGCGCAGGTTCTCCTCGCCGATGTCGGCGCCCATCGCGCGCAGCGCGTGCAGCAGGCCGGTGCGGCGCGGATTCATGCCGACCGCTTCGAGCAGTAACTCCGAGTCCGGCACGATGCAGGCGGCGACCAGGAAGAATGCCGCCGAGGAGAAGTCCGCCGGCACTTCGATTTCGGTCGCGCGCAGGCAGTGGCCGCCGTGCAGCCGCGCGATGCCCGGGGCGAAATCGACCGGCCAGCCGAATGCAGCCAGCATGCGCTCGGTGTAGTCACGGGTCGGATGCGGCTCGCGCACCACCGTCTCGCCGCGCGCGTACAAACCCGCCAGCAGCAGCGCAGACTTCACCTGCGCGCTGGCAACCGGCAGTGCATAGTCGATGCCGTGCAGCGTGCGCCCGCCACCGATACGCAGCGGCGGCAGCCCGCCGGGAGCGGCCTGGATGTCCGCGCCCATCGCGATCAACGGGTCGATCACCCGCCGCATCGGCCGACTGGACAAGGACGCATCGCCGATCAGTACGCTGTCGAAGCCCTGCCCCGCCAGCACGCCGGCCAGCAGGCGCATGCCGGTGCCGGCGTTGCCGCAGTCCAGCGCGCGCCCTGCCCCGCGCAGGCCATGCAGCCCGGCGCCATGCACCACGCGCTCACTGGGGCTGGGCGTGTCGATGCGCACGCCGAGTTGCTCGAATACCCGGGCGGTGGCGCGGGTGTCCTCGCCCTCCAGAAAGCCGCGCACGTGGGTGCTGCCTTCGGCCAGTGCACCGAGCATCACCGCGCGATGCGACACCGACTTGTCGCCAGGCACGCGGACCTCGCCGGCCAGAGCAGCGCCCGGGGTCGCGAGCCAGTCCTCGCGCACGGAGCGATCGTTCATGGCAACACCTCGTCCAGTGCGTCCAGCAGGCGCCGGTTCTCCTCGCGCGTGCCCACGGTGATGCGCAGGCAATCGGACAGACCGTAGCCGGACATGGGCCGCAGCACCACGCCGCGCGCGAGCAGGCCGGCTTCGATGGCCGCGGTGGCGTCGCCGGATTCGACCAGCAGGAAGTTGGTCTGCGACGGAAACACATGCAGGCCGCGTGCGCGCAGCGCATCGGTCAGTGCGATCCGTTGCTCGGCGTTGCGGGCGCAGACCCACTGCAGGTGCGCCTCGTCGCCCAGCGCGGCCTCGCAGGCAGCCAGCGCGGGAGCGTTGACGTTGAAGCTCTCGCGCAGGCGCTCCATCACCGCCACCAAGTCGGGTGCGGCCAGCAGGTAGCCGACGCGCAGCCCGGCCAGGCCGTAGGCTTTGCTGAAGGTGCGGGTGACCACCAGGTTGGCATGGCGCGCCAGCAGCGGCACCGCGCTGGCGTAGTCGGGAGCATCGGCCATCTCGGCGTAGGCCTCGTCGACCACCACGATCACATCGCCCGGCACCTGGGCGAGGAAATCGGCCAGCGCCCGGCCACCGAACCAGGTGCCGGTCGGATTGTTGGGGTTGGCGAGATACACCAGGCGCGTGGCCGGCGTGAGCGTGGCGCGCAATGCGGCCAAGTCGTGTCCCAGCGGCATCGACTGCGCTGGCGTGTGCTGCGAGGAGCCGGCCTGCCCGCGCGGTAGCGCTTCGGCGATCCGCATCGTCGCGCCCGCGGCCTGGGTCGCCAAGGCGAACACCGCGAAGCCGTAGCGCGAGAACACCACCTCATCGCCCGGGCCGGCAAACACCTGCGCCAGCTGCATCAGCAGTTCGTGCGAGCCGTTGCCGAGCAGAAGCTGCTCGGTCTGCACGCAATGCTTGTCCGCGAGCGCACGCTTTAGGCCGGCGCCGAGCGGGTCGGGGTAGCGGTGCAGGCTGTGCAGCTGGTCCAGGATCGCGGCGCGCGCATCCGGCGAGGGTCCATAGGGATTCTCGTTGGAACCCAGTTCGACCAGCCCGGCACCGAACCGCCGCCGCAATGCGACCAGATCGTGGCCGGGGTCGTAGGCCTTCAGGCCGCGCACGCCGGGTTGGGCACGCGAGGCGAACCAGGCTTCGTCATGGACAGGGCCGGCATCGCTCACACCCGTAACTCCGCATTGGTGAGATTGCGAGTCATGCGGGAACGGCATGGCATGGCCCCGGTCGGCCCGATCACACGATCGCGACCGGGTAGGAGCCCAGCACCTTCACTTCCTCGACGAAATCGGCGACTTCGGCCAGCGCGCGGCACATCGCCTCGTCGTGCACATGGCCGCCGATATCGACGAAGAACGCGTACTGCCAGCGTCCGGTGTGGCCGGGCCGCGATTCGATCCGGTTCATGCTCAGGCCGTGTTTGGCGAACGGCTGCAGCACGTGGTACAGCGCGCCGGGCTGGTCCTTGATGAAGATCAGCAGCGACGTGCGGTCGTTACCCGAGGTGGTGAACAGCTCCCGGCCGAGCACCAGGAAACGCGTGGTGTTGTCGGGACGGTCCTCGATCGGGCCGGCGACGCTCTTCAGGCCGTAGACGCTGCCGGCGCTGGCCCCGGCGATGGCCGCGGCATCGTCGGCGTTGCGCGCGCGGCGGGCCGCCTCGGCGTTGCTCGACACCGGGAGGGTTTCGACACCGGGCAGGTGCTCGCGCAGCCATGCCTTGCACTGCGCGAACGACTGCGGATGCGAGTACACGCGCTCGACGTCCTCGATGCGGCCGCCGCGCGACAGCAGGTGCTGGTGCACCCGCAGTTCGACTTCGCCGCAGATCTTGACCTTCGAGGTCAGGAACATGTCCAGGGTCGACTGGATCGTGCCCTGGGTGGAGTTCTCCACCGGCACCACGCCGAAGTCGGCCGCGCCGGCCTCTACCTCCTGGAACACCTCCTCGATGCTGGACAGCGGCAGGCCGTGGATCGAGTGGCCGAAATGCTTGTAGACCGCCTGCTGCGAATGGGTGCCCTCCGGTCCGAGGAAGCCGATCTTGAGCGGCTCCTGCTGCGCCAGGCAGGCCGACATGATCTCGCGGAAAAGCCGCACCAGCACTTCATCATCGAGCGGCCCGTCGTTGCGGTCCACCACCCGCCGCAGCACCTGCGCCTCGCGCTCGGGCCGGTAGTAATCGACCGCCGCGGCGAGTTTGCCCTTGGCCTGCCCGACCTGCCCGGCGAACTGCGCGCGCTCGCCGATCAGCCCCTGGATCGCCCGGTCGATGCCATCGATGCGCTCGCGCAGCGCGAGCAGGTCGGGGCTGAGTGCGGGGGCGTCGGTGCCTGGACCGCTGGGTTTGTTCGACTTCGCCATTGCCTGTCCTGATGTGCTCTTTCTTGTGTTCGCCACAGCCACGTCGACCTGCGTGTGCGGCTGCTGACGTCCATGCACATGCTTCTTCCTTCGGAAAAGAGGGAAGTTCCCGCCGTTTTCTCCCAGCCGGGAGAAGAACCAGAAAAACCTACCCGTGCCGCTGCTGGAAGTCCCGCATGAACGCCGCCAGTGCCTGCACGCCCTCCTCCGGCATCGCGTTGTAGATCGAGGCGCGCATGCCGCCGAGTGCGCGGTGGCCCTTGAGGGATATCAGCCCGGCCTCCTTGGCCTCTGCGAGGAATGGCTTGTCGAGCGCCTCATCGCGCAGGAAGAACGGCACGTTCATGCGCGAACGCACGGCCACCGCCACCTCGTTGCGATAGAACCCGCCGGAGCCGTCGATCACGTCGTACAGCAGCTTCGATTTGCGCGCGTTGCGCCGCGCGAACTCGGTCACGCCGCCCTCGGCCAGCATCCACTTGAACACCAGCCCGGCCAGGTACCAGTTCCACGTTGGCGGCGTGTTGAGCATCGACTCGCCCCTGACGTGCGCGGCATAGTTGAAGATCTCCGCGCGCGGCTGTCCGGCGCGCTCGAGCAGCTCGCGCCGCGCGATCACCACGCTCACCCCGACCGGGCCCAGGTTCTTCTGCGCGCCGCCGTAGATCACCCCGAACCGCGACACGTCCAGCGGTTCGGACACGATGCTCGAACTGAAATCGGCGATCAGTGGCACGTCGCCGACCTCGGGGATGTCGCCGCCGCTGGCAGACCTGAACTCCACGCCGTGGATGGTCTCGTTGGCGGTGTAGTGCACGTAGGCCGCATCATCGGACAACTGCCAACTCGCCCGCGCCGGGATGTCGCGGAAGCCGCCGGCCTCACCATTGGCCGCGACGTTCGCCGCGACGTACGGCAGCACCTGCTTGAGCGCGGTCTTGCCCCAGTGGCCCGTCACGATGTAGTCGGCGCGCTGGCCCGGCGCGGCGAAGTTCAGCGCGATCAGCGCCTGCTGCACGGTGGCGCCGCCCTGCAGGAACAGCACCGCGTAGTCGTCCGGAATCGACATCAGGGTCCGCAGGTCGGCCTCGGCCTCGGCGGCGACCTGCATGAACTCCGGGCCGCGGTGGCTCAACTCGACAATCGAGGCGCCGACCCCGCGCCAGTCGAGCAGCTCCGCCTGTGCCTGCCGCAATACCGCTTCGGGCAGCGTCGCGGGGCCGGCACTGAAGTTGTAGGCGCGGGACATGGCGGACTCCGTTGCAGAGGTGGAACCGCAGTATGCCGCAGCGCAACACGCGTGGACCAATGGTTGCAACTGCATCCTTTCATGTCGACTGCCGCCTTCGCGGCGTGACTTCTGCTGGGCTGGCGCGTGCCGAAGGCGCTCAGCGCACGCCGTAGATCAGCAGCAGGCTGAGCGCACCGGCCAGCAGCAGGGCCGCCAGCAACAGCCAGGGGATGCGACGCGCGGTCGCCCGCACCGCGCCGGGATCCGCCGGTGGCTCGGCAACGGGCGCGATCGGGGGCGTGCTCCCGCTCCCGGCAGGCTGGTCCGGCACCATTGCGACGCCCACCGGCGCTTCCACCACGAACCGGTGCTGGGCTTCGAACACCACCTGATCGCCCGGCCGCAACAAGGCGTGGCGCACCGGATGGCCGTTGACCACGCTGCCCGGTTCGGAGCCCAGGTCGCGCAGCACCACGCCGTCGGCATGCGGCTCGAGCCGGGCATGACGCTCGGCGAACGCCGGCTCGTTGATCCAGATGTCGCATTCGCGCAGGCGGCCGACCATGCGCGGCCGGTCCAGCGCCACGCTGCGGCCATGGTGCTGGCCACCGATTCCGCGCAACACGATGTGCGCGTCCTGTACCGATTCGCCGCCGTCATCGTCCGGTGCCGGCAGCGGCGGCGGGCCGAGCAGCATCAGTTCCACGCCATCGACATAGACTGCATCACCGGGGCGCAGCATCGCCATGCGACGCACCGACCGGCCGTTGACGTGCAAGCCGCGCGTGCCTTCGCGCACCTGCAGCCAGACCCCGCGGCGATCGACACAGAACTGCGCGATGGCTGTTGCCTCGTCCCCGACCAGGCAGGGCGTGCCGCCGCCATCGCGCCCGATGGCATGCACGCCCGGCGCCAGCACCAGGTCGGCTTGCTCGTGATTGGAAAAGCGCAGTCTCAGGGTATTCACGCGCGCGCAATCTAGCATGTCCGAGCGTCGCGACGCCGCCGCGGCCGTGCGGCTTGGAGCCAGGGTCCGGTGCCCGCACAATACCGGCAGACTCAGGAGACGCCCATGCCGAGCATCGACATCCAGCACCCCCACTCGCTGACGCCGGTCGCAGCGCGCCAGGCGGTACAGGACGTGGCCGACAAACTGGCCGACCGGTTCGGCGTGGATTGCCGCTGGGACGGCGACATCCTCAACTTCTCGCGCAGCGGCGTCGACGGCCGCATCGCCCTGCTGCCGCATCAGTTGCATGTGTCGGCGCAACTGGGCTTCCTGTTCGGCGCGATGAAGGGCACGATCGAGTCCGAAATCCGCCGCGTGCTCGACGAACGTTTCGGCTGAGGCCGGAAGCAGAACACCCCGCCGGCGCCGGGACAGTGCCTGGCGCCCGCGCGCGCCGTATCATCACGCCTGTTTTCTCCAGCTGCTGCAGGGACCCGCATGCCGACGACCTGGAACGTGCTCACCGCAATTGCGATCGCCGCCCTGATCGGCGGCAGCCTCACCGCCTACCTGTGGCAGGTGCGACGCAGCCAGTTGAAGGTCGCCGGAGGGCTCGCCGCGCTGGCGGCCATGCGCTGGCGAGAGTTCGCCCACTTCGTGATCGAGGCGCTGCAGGCGCAGGGCTTCGAGGCCGCACAGGAGGCGGTCCTGCCCGAACGCGGGCAGCACCCCGACCTCACCCTCACCCGTGACGATCAGACCTGGCTGCTCAGCTGCAAGCAGGGCGCGAACTACCGCATCAGCCCCGAGCAGGTGGCCGAACTGGCCACTGCAGTGCGATTCGAAGGCGCGGCCGGCGGCATTCTGGCAACCCTGGGCCGGTTTCAGCCCGAGGCGCGCAAGCATGACCACGGGGTGGAACTGATTGATGGCCCCACCCTTTGGCCGCTGATCGAGCCGCTGCTCCCGCCCAGCCTGCACGAGGATCTCGAACAGCGCGCACATGCCGACACGATCCGCCACACGGTCGCGGCCTGGATCATCGCGCTCGCGGTGGGCGCCACGGCCGCGACGCTGATGGCCACGGGCACCGATGAGCCCACGGCGGCGCCGGACCGGCCCACCCCTCCGGTGACGCAACCCGCACCAGCCGCGGCGCCACCGACCGCAGCGCCGGTGGCCTCGGCACCGCTCGGCGCTGGCGCGGACCCCGCCTCACCGGCGGCACTGTTGAGCGAACCCGAACAACGCAGCGCCATCACCCGCGACGTCTCATCCCTGCCGGGGATCGAGCAGGCCCTGTGGTCGACGCGCTCGACGCTGCTGATCGAACTGCAACAGGATCCTGGTGCCGAACTGATCGAAGATATCTGCATGACGATCGGCCGCTATCCCGAGCTGAGCGCCTCCCGCCTGCAACTGCAACCACCCAGCGGCAGCACCGCCGCGGTGCGCTTCATGCAGTGCCGCCCGTTCTGAGCGCGTCCGGCGGATGCATAACCCGTCCACCCCGCGGCACGAATTGAAACTCCCGTAGGAGCGGGCCATGCCCGCGATGTGAGTGACGCGGCCGCGTGCATCGCGCCCATGGGGCGCTCCTACCAAGGCATCGTGCTGTTGTAGGAGCGGGCCATGCCCGCGATGTGGAATGACGCGGCTGCGTGCATCGCGCCCATGGGGCGCTCCTACAAAAGCACCGCGCTTTTGTAGGGCCGCGATCCTCGCCACACGTGCGCTCTACCGGTGGTATTGCTGGTACCAGTCGACAAACCTGGCGACCCCGGTCTCGACCGAGACCTCGGGCCGATATCCGACCGCCTCGATGAGCTCGGACACGTCGGCCTCGGTGTCGGGCACATCGCCGGCCTGCAGCGGCAGCATCTGCATCTGCGCCTTGCGGCCGAGGCACTGCTCGAGCACCTCGATGTACTTGAGCAATTCGACCGGCTGCTCGTTGCCGATGTTGTACAGCCGGTACGGCGCCACTCCGCTGCTGGCCGGATCCGGCGCCTTGGCGTCCCACTCCGCGTCCCGCGCCGGCGGCCGGTCAAGCGTACGCACCACCCCTTCGACGATGTCATCGATGTAGGTGAAGCTGCGCTTGTGCTGGCCGTGGTTGAACACCTGGATCGGCCGGCCTTCCAGGATCGCCCGGGTGAACAGGAACAACGCCATGTCCGGCCGGCCCCACGGCCCGTATACCGTGAAGAACCGCAGGCCGGTGCTGGGGATGCCGTACAGATGCGCATAACTGTGCGCCATCTGCTCGTTGGCCTTCTTGGAAGCGGCGTACAGCGTCAGCGGGTGCTCGGCGCTGCGGCGCTCGCTGAACGGCATGGCCGTGTTGGCGCCGTAGACTGAACTGGTCGAGGCAAACACCAGGTGCTCGACGTCGTGGTGGCGGCATCCTTCCAGGATGTGCAGGAAGCCGGTGACGTTGCTGCTCACGTAGACGTGGGGATTCTGCGCGGCGTAGCGCACGCCGGCCTGCGCGGCCAGGTTGATCACCCGTTGCGGCTTGTACGTGGCGAAGACGTCCTCCACCGCCGCACGATCGGCCAGGTCGGCCTGGACGTGCGTATAGCCGGGGTGCTCCATGAAGCGCGCCAGACGTGCTTTCTTCAGGTTGACGTCGTAGTAGTCGCTCAGGTTGTCGAAACCGATGACCTCGTCGCCCCGCTCGAGCAGCTTGAGCGCAACGTGGGAGCCGATGAAACCGGCAGTGCCTGTAACCAGTACTTTCATGTGGGTTTTGCGTTCCTTGGTCGAATCAGAAGCCGCGTCAAAGGCGTCCGTCGACGGCATCGCGCGGCAACAAGCACTTCACATCGTAGACAACCGAATCTTTTTTCCCGAACGCCCGGACACCCTCGGCGCCGAGTTCCACAAACTGCCGGTGCCCGACCGCCATGATCACCGCGTCGTAATTCCCCTGCTCGGGCTGCGCGACCGGATCGATGCCGTACTCGTGCCGCGCTTCGGCCGGGTCCACCCACGGGTCGTAGATCTCGACCTGGGCGCTGTAGTCCTTCAGCCCCTGCACGATGTCGACCACGCGGGTGTTGCGCAGGTCCGGGCAGTTTTCCTTGAACGCCAGGCCCAGCACCAGCACGCACGCGCGCACCGGGTTGATGCCCTTGCGCACCATCAGCCGGATCACCTCGCTGGCGATGTACCCGCCCATGCCGTCGTTGGTGCGGCGCCCGGCCAGGATCACGTCGGGATGGTGGCCCACTTCCTGCGCCTTGTGGGTCAGGTAGTACGGGTCGACGCTGATGCAGTGGCCGCCGACCAGGCCCGGCCGGAACGGCAGGAAGTTCCACTTGGTACCCGCCGCCTCCAGCACGTCCAGCGTATCGATGCCGAGCTTGTTGAACAGGATCGCCAGGTCATTGACCAGCGCGATGTTGAGGTCGCGCTGGGTGTTTTCGATGACCTTGGCAGCCTCGGCCACCTTGATGCTGCTGGTCCGGTGGGTGCCGGCGGTGATGATGCTGCCGTACAGTCGGTCGACGAAATCCGCCGTCTCGACGGTGGAGCCGGAGGTCACCTTGAGGATGTTGGTCACCCGGTGCTCCTTGTCGCCCGGGTTGATCCGCTCCGGGCTGTAGCCGGCGAAAAAGTCCTGGTTGAACACCAGCCCCGACACCCGCTCCAGGATCGGCACGCACACTTCCTCGGTGCAGCCGGGGTAGACGGTCGACTCGTACACCACGATGTCGCCGGGCTTCAGCACCTGCCCGAGCGTCTCGCTGGCCTTCCGCAAGGGCGTCAGGTCCGGCCGCCGGGCGGTGTCGATCGGCGTGGGCACGGTCACGATGTAGACGTTGCACGCGCGCAGCTCGTCCAGCGCGCTGCTGTAGCGCAGGCGCGTGGCGGCCGCCAGCTCGGCGGGCTCGACTTCCAGGGTGTTGTCGCGGCCCTCGCGCAATTCGGCGATGCGGGCGTTGTTGATATCGAACCCGACCGTGTCGTACTGCTTGCCGAACTCGACCGCCAGCGGCAGTCCGACATAACCCAGCCCCACGATGCCCAGCCGGGCGTTGTCCAACGTCTGCATCAATAGTCTTCCTGGTTGATGATCGGCACCCTCCGTCCCGGCGGCGACGCAGCACCGGCGCGACCGTCGAGCGTGCGCCAGTACACGCGCCGCGAGCGTACAACGTCGCGGCATGCGGAGGTATGCGCCGGTACATGCCCGGTTGGAGCATGTCGCCGTTGCGGTTCCCAGCGCTGCCCACGCGATCGGCGGACCCATCGAATCAAACGGAGCTCACCCATGTACCGGGACACCGCCGGATAATCGCGCCTTCAGGCGCGGGCTGGCGTTGGACCCGCAAGTCTTACAACGGACGGAGTTTCGCGGCTGAAGCCGCTCCTACAACCCCTCCCGGGAAACGGTTTGCCACGGAGGCTTAGAGGTACACCAGCGGCGGTCTGGAGTGCTGTATACTCGCTGGCCGATTCGGGCGGTTAGCTCAGCGGTAGAGCATTGCCTTCACACGGCAAGGGTCGCAGGTTCGAACCCTGCACCGCCCACCAGGATCAGACAGGCCGGCTAACCCCCGGCCTGTCTGCGTTTCTGGGATCCGATTTTGGATTTGTAGTGAATTTCCCCCGCAGATCGGGGGGCCAATGCCACAAATTTGCCACAACGGCAGAGGAGTGGATGTGGCGACGATTCGGAAACGCAACGCAGGTTGGGAGGTTCAGGTTCGCCGCCACGGCTATCCCGTGGTGAACCAGACCCTGCCCACCAAGGCCGACGCAGTCGCCTGGGCGGCTGTGGTCGAGTCGGAGATGGCGCGAGGCGCCTTCATCGACCGCTCGCTGGCCGAGCGCACGACCTTCCGCGATCTGCTGGTGCGCTACGAGCGCGAGATCACCGTCCATAAGAAGGGCGCCGCAGTCGAGGCTTGCCGGATCCGGTCGCTGCTGCGCGATCCGATTGCCGACGCGCGTCTGACGGACCTCACCGGGCCGCGCATCGCGCAGTGGCGCGACGAGCGCCATCGCCACGTCTCCGGGTCTACCGTCAATAGGGACCTCAACCTGTTCTCGCACGTCTTCAACGTCGCGCGTAAGGAATGGGCCCTGCCTCTGGACAATCCGGTCGGCATGGTCCGCCGGCCCAAGTCCAACCGTGGCCGCACCCGCCGGCTGAGCCACGAAGAGGAACAGCGGCTGCTGGCGCAATTGGCGCCCAGCGAACGCTCGACCGACGGCAGCTACCTGCCCGGTGGCTGCCGCAACCCATGGATCCTCCCCATCGTGCTGCTCGCGCTGGAAACGGGCATGCGGCGCGGCGAGCTCCTGAGCATCCGGTGGTCGAACGTGTTTCTGGAGGAGTGCTATCTGCACCTCCCCGACACCAAAAATGGGGAGCCGCGGGACGTGCCGTTGTCCACGCGTGCTCGCGCCCTGCTGGCCGCCCTGCCCCGCGGCCCGGCGGGCAGGGTGTTTCCGATCACCGCCGAAAGTTTGAAGCAGGTCTTCGAGCGCGCCGTGGTGCGCGCCGAAATTCACGATTTCCGCTTCCATGATTTGCGTCACGAAGCGACGAGTCGGCTGGCCATTCGGCTCGACAATGTGCTCGAGCTGAGCGCCGTCACCGGCCACAAAACACTGGGAATGCTCAAGCGCTATTACCACCCGCGCGCCGCCGACCTGGCGAAAAAGCTCGGATGAGCAGCGATTGGAATTGTGTCGCCAGGGGTCGCACGCCGACGAAGCCAAAACGTCTGGTCGGCACGACAGGCGCTGTGGGCGCCGCATTGGGGTTCTGGACGACGAACAGACTCGCCGTCGCTGCTCTGGGATGCGATCTCGCTCCTGGTCGCTTGGATGCCGAAAACACCGCGACGGCGGTACGAGCTGTTGTGAGGTGGTGGTGGGTAAGCAACTGCGAGAGGCGAAAGCTGTGGCTGCCGGAATGCACCGTCAATAGGCACCCAGGCTGCCGGAAGCGAGATCGAAATGGACATCGAACGCGCCCCCTGGATCGCAGCTTTATCGCAATCACCTCCTTATCCGCTAGCAGGAAATCACCTCATGGCGATCACCACCACTGAAGCAACCCGAGCGCAGTACCGCAAGCGTGCACGTCAGCTCAAAGAGCAGTTGGCCCGGCGGCACGGCTGCCCTGTCGACGAGATTAGTCCCATGGCGCTGGTGGAAGATCTGTTGTCGAAGAAGGAGATGCACGAATCCAACACGCTCACCGCAAGCATCGAGATTGCACTCGCACCAACCCCGAACGCCGCACTGCAGGGTCCATCATGGGACGGGGTGCCCCGCTCCAATGTCTGCATCTCCAAGGCGACATTTCGCATGTACAGGGCGTCGCTGCGGCAGTACCTTCTCCGATGCAATTGAGAGCGCAAGAACCGCCATTGAGGTGCAACACCTCGAAGAGGCCATGGCAGCTTTGAACGCTGCATCGCAAAGTGGCTATCGCAAGCGCGGCCACTCGGGTTCAGGCTTGAAACAAAAGACGTTCAGCGACAGTGATTTCCAAGCTGTCATGGGGATGCGCTGGACGGTCTTATCGGGAGCTGCGTGCACGCCAACGCAATACGTGCGTTTCTGAACGCCAATCGCCTCGTGGGACTTCGCCCTGCCGAGTGGGAAAATGCGTCTGTTTGCGCGGTAACGCCCGACAGTGAGACGTTGGCTCTGGTTGTCAAGAATGCGAAGACCACCAATGGGCGAGGCAACGGCGTCACCAGAACGTTGCTTTTGGACGATCTCGCGCCCGATGAAATCGACTATCTCCACGAAATGGTCCTGCTAATCGAGGCGGTCGAGAGAGGCCTGTACACCGATGGCTTCGGACGGGTGACAACGTTCCCAAAGTGGATGGCGTGCATGAGTGAGGCATTCCGGAGAATCACGCGAGCGGTTTTCCCCAAGAGAAAGCGTCGGCCCACCTTCTATTCGCTCCGACACCAGGTCGCCGCAGACGCCAAAAAAAGGTGGAGCAAGCCGTGTTGAGGTCGCTGCGCTGCTGGGTCACGGAAGCGACGCAACGGCTGGAATGCACTATGGCCGCGGAAGGTCGGGCAACCGCGAACAGCGGGTGACCGCATCGCCTGAAAACATCAGTACGGTCAGGGCCAAGGGCAAGTCACGTTCCGATGATCCCACTCGGGGACCGGGGGCTTGACCCTCCAGCGGCTCCTGCCGGCAGCCACTTTCTTATGCGGCCGCTTCCCGCCACGGAACTGTCTGTACTCCCATTAGCACGCCCTTCTCCAGATCGAAGGGCACCACCCATAGGCGCAGGTGTTCCGAGTAGCCGAACACTGGCAGTGGCTGATTGAAGGCGGCGGTCCTGGGGTAAACGAGGAACAAGTCGCCCTCGCCTTCGAGATAGTGCCTGCCGTAAGCGAACAACTGATAGAAGTCCGCCTGGCTCAAACCGTACTTGTCCTTGCTGGTGCCGAGCGACGCATCAAGCCGCTTCCACTTGGTGTCGAGTACCCAGCTCTGACTCCCGTCACTGAGCAGGAAGTCCGGCTGCATCAGGAACCAAGGTTGCTCGAGGTGATTGCACAGGTACTTGGTCGAAGCGGTTCGTTTCAGGGTTGCTCCAGCGGGTAGCGCTCGGCGCAGACATCCCTCCACATAGCGCTCGAACAACCGCTCCATCGGGAACAGCAGGCTGACGCCGTGCCACTGACCGACGATCGACAGCGGGCTCTGCTCGTTGAGGATCAGCGAGCACCACGGGCGGATCGGGCGGTAGTGGGCCATCAGGCGGTCGCCGCGCCAACGGCGGAAGTCCGACGCGATGTCCTTGCTGGCGGGAATGGGCGAGAGATAGGTCGCTAGTTCGTGTGACAGGCGCCAGTTGCGCGCGTCGCGGGTCAGGCGGCACACACGATCCAAGGTGCTGCGTAGCAGGCGATTCTCCGCGCGGTCGGGATCGAACACATCGTGCTCGATCTGGAACAGGTGCTGCCTCCCAGGCGGCTGGCGCAGTTGCCGGGGCATGTCCAGGCGTCCACGCAGGAATCGCTGCTGCTCCTGCACCGCGTGGTAGTCGAAGCGCACGCCGCGCTTGACCAGGTGATCCAGCCCCTCAAGGAACTGCCGCATGACCCACTCAGTCAATGGGGCGTTGAAAGCCTGGATGCTCGTGGGCCCGGTCTCCCGTGCGGTCAGGTCGAGGCAGCGCGCAAGCATTTTGTGCAGCAAGCGGCGTGCCGCCGCCACTTCATCTTCGCCGTCAACGTGCTTGGGCAGGATCTCGATCTGGGTGCCGCAGGGCGTCTCGATCACTCCGACATAGTTGTCCAGACGTAGCCAACGACTGTCGTCGAGCTGTACCAGCGAAGCCCCCGATTTGCGCAGGCGCGCACTCTCTTGGCATAGCCAGTCAAACGCCGTCACCGAGACCGTCGCCTGGTCGAGCGAAGGTATTACCGCTTGCGTGGTCAGTCGCGCGAACTCGCGCACGGTGACGCGCAGCATCGAACTAGCCGCCGTTCGCGTCGATGATGCCGAGATAGCTCTCACGACGGCCCAGTGCGGCTGAATCCAGCTCCCACAAGCGCGCGTCCACCGGAACCTCGGCGGTGCCACCGAACAGGCCAGGCACGTTGTGCGCGGGAGGCACTACGAAGCAGTGGCCGGCTCCCTTCTTGTGCTGGTCGTTGAGCACCCAGCGAATCCGCTCCCAATCCTCAAAGAAGTACTCCTGCAGCAGCGGCAGGATCTGGCTCTGGAAGATCGCACTCAGACGCTTTAGCGAAGGATCCGCGATCAGCGGCATGAAGTACGCGTGCCCCAAGTGGTGGTCGCGATCCAGCAGCACCTCGATGCGCTGGTTCATGACAGTGAGCATCGCCTCGATGTCGATACCGTCAACCTCGATATCTGCGAGTAGGTCGGGGCGCGAGGGCATTTCCACGAACTCGAAACGACGGCGCAGAGCGATGTCCAATCCGGCCAGCGAGCGGTCGGCTGTGTTCATCGTGCCGATCAAATACACGTTGTGCGGCACGGAAAACGACTTCTTCGAATACGGCAACACCACTTCCAGTTGTTCGTCGGCACCGACGCGCTTTGATGGTTCGATCAGTGTGATCAACTCTCCGAAAATCCGCGAGACGTTGCCTCGGTTGATCTCATCGATGATCAGCACGTGGTCGAGCGGTTGCCGTGCCGGCGTACCAGATGCGCCGTTCAGCTGAATACCTGCCGCCTCAAGAGCCTCGGCCAACTCGGGCCAACTGAATCGGGAAAGCTCGTACACGGTTTTCAACGTGAAACGGATTCCGCCATTGAGCTCACGAAGGTTAAGCGCCAGCCCCGTGGCCAGCCAGTGCACCGGCAGCACGTTCTTGAAATCCGTTCGCACTCCCGAGGGCACAGCCTCTTGGAAGTGATAGTCGCCTTGGACCACACCGATGGCCTGCGCCTGCGTCGTTGAACCGATGCATAGCATCACGTCCCCAGGTTGAATCTCACTGGAGAACGCGTGCAGCGTGTTGCGATCGTTCGAGCCCAGCTCCTGATAAGCCGGCTGTTCGGCCAGACGCTCATCATGCAGATCGCCGGCCTCACCCCATCCGATCCGGGCTTCACCGTGCTTGAAGCAAAATTCCCGCGTTGTGCTGGCTCCGGTGCCCTCAATCGAGATCTTCCAGATCCGCGCGTCGTCCCGGATGCCGACGGCTGACGCAACCTGCGCTGCGCCACGCGCGTCGTCGCAGATGCTCTTGAACACGCCCGGTTCTACCCGATAGCGCAAATTGCCGTCTTCGTCGTTGTCGGCACGCAACCCTTCGACGAAATCCTCGTAGCTGAAACTCTGGTGGAACGTCACGAAGCGGATTCGGCGCGCGTGCACCAGTTCGTCGAAGCGCTGCTTGAGCACTCTGCGACCAGCCGCGCCTGGATTCGATGCAAGAACAGCGGGGTCGAGGACTTCAAGCGCGGCATTCACCGAGTGGTAAGTCTTACCCGTACCGGGAGGGCCGAACAGGATCCGGTTCAGTGCGGACGTCCCATTGACTGCTGGCTTTGTAGTCACGCTGTCTTGCTCCTCGATCTCGTCCGCGTCGTCCTCGGCCACTTGGTTGCCCCAGGTGATCGCTGCCCAGAGAAAACCCTGCGCATCCAGGAGATCCCGCGGGCCCCAGCCATCGCTGGCCAACCGATCGAAGAGACGTGTCGCCATTTTCTCGACTTCGGCCAGTTCCTCGCCCACGAGGCCGCCGGTCCGCCAATGAAAGGACGGATCGAGCTTCTGCAACGCGCGCTGCATTTCCTTGGTCTTGAGGAACATGTGGCGCTCCGGCTCCGACAGCGCCAGGTAGAAGCCGACAATTGAACGGGTGGCCGCCGCAGGTACCTTCTTTTCCGACAGACGCCGCAGCTGGTCAACGAACTGATCTACGCGAGCTTCGATTGGCTTGGCTTCATCCAACAGATCATTGAGGTGGCGAGCAAACGCGGCGTGCTGCTCCGCGCCCAGCCGACGCAGGATGTCGATGTAGCGCCAACCGACGATGTTCTGTGGCTTGTTCCCGGCTTGCTGAAGAGGCTTGGTGAGCAGGTCAATCGCGGCTGCTCCAGCAGCTGGCCAGTCGGCGACGGCCAGCACTGGTGCTACCGTCTCATCGAACAATTGCAACAATTCATCCTTGTAGCCACGCTCGTCATCGATGTAGCCCGCATGGGTGGAAAAGGACGTAAATCCCGGGTACTTGGCCAGGAACCGCTCGCGAAGCTCCGCGTAACCCAGCTCAAAGGATGGCGGCTGCTTTGGCGGGTGCGGGCTGGAACCGTGCCGCCACCGCTCGGCCAAGGGTGGCGCGTAGAAATCGAAGTCGGAGGTTCCAAGCTCATTCTCCAGCCGTCGACGCAACTGCAATAGCTGATCGTCCTGCTGCTTATCCGACCAGCCACGAAATTGTTCCGGATCCAAATCAGTGAAGGCTTCAAGGATTGCCCTGCGATCCTTGGTTTGTGTGATCCGCTCGTTTTGATCCGGGAAGGCCAGGTAGCGGAAGATGTGCCGGAACTGCCGATAGCCTTCTTGCGGCGCGTCTTCTATCCAGCTCTCGAATCGCTCGCGGTCCGACAGGATTGCCACCCGTTCGTCGCGCGAGCGCGTCTGCAGATCGGCGGTCAGTCCTATCAGGTAGTTCAGTTCCCGCCAGCGCATGGTGTTGAACGCGGTGCCAGGGTTGCCAATCCCGATCAGACCGGCATCGCTGAGCAGCGGCTGCGACAGGTCCAGCTCGCCCCCCGACCATCCCCATACGCGGCCTATGCCCTCGCGCTTCTTGGCGGGACCGATGTTGGACTGAAATAGCATCAGCACCCAGAGCATCTCGGCCATCAGGCGCTTGGCCTCCGGCGATGCGGTCGACATCTGGCCTTCGAGCTTGTCGTAGAACGAGGCAGTGCTCTCATCGGGGTTGTCGGTGAACACTCGCCGAAGCTCTTCCGTTGTTGCAAGCTGCCATACCGGCAGTTCGCCAAACAGCGAGCCTTCGTCGATCAGGCACCTCCGGATCCATTGCTGTGCTGCGTCGAGAACGGGAGCGGCATCGCGGTTGGGATTGAATCGGGACATTCGACGCTCCGTAAAAGCAACTCAGGCCGCAGTACGCATGGCAGGATCAGACTTTAGCGCGCGTTCTGGGGCTAACGCTTCGTGCAGCAGGGAATCAAGCAAGCGCGCCTGGTCGGCCTGGGTTAACACGAGACTGGCTTCGAGCTGGCCGCATATCGCCATTAACTCGTGGACCTTGGCGACGATGCGGCGCTGCTCTGCGGGAGCCGGGATGGGGAGCGGGCAACCACGAAGCTGCGTCATATTGATAGACGCCAAATTTGTGGTTTGCTTTGCAGCATTCTGGAAGTACGAAATTCCGATCGGTCCGTTCGCGAACATCTCAATCCATTCCGGGAGGAGCAGCTCCGGTCTCAAGGATCGAACGCGGAACACATGATTCTGGTGGAGACACAGTGCGATCTCCGATCGCCATATCGCTGCGCGACCGAGCTTGTCCCAATCTCCGCCCTCGGTCAGGAGTACATCGCCCTCGCTTAGTCGGTACCGCTCGATTTCCTCATTCGGCATCTCGATCTCTTTGATAAGGCCGAGGTCTAGCCTGCCTCGCTGAACATTCGCGACGCGAAGATAGGGTACTGAGCGACGTCCCCCCGCCTTCAGTAGCGGGGCTATCTAGAGTCCGGGGTTCATCGTAGTGGTATCGGCTGCCAGCTGCTCGGCGTAGGCGCTCGGGGTCAG